>SKID01000240.1 GCA_007116605.1 Tissierellia bacterium | reverse complement strand
GACGACTCGCGCATTATGTGATCTTTTGCTTAAGCTAATAAAAGGATTAAATATGTGTCCGATTTGCGCATTATGTGATCCTTTGCTTCCTCGCTTAAGCTAATTAAAGGATACCGCAAGTATCTGATTCGCGCATTATGTGACCCTTTGTTTCCTCGCTTAAGCTAATTAAAGGATAACACACGTATCCGATTCGCGCATTATGTGGTTATTTGCTTCATTTCGCTTTAGTTAAAAAGGATAAAACATGCATCTAAGTCGCGCATTACGTGATCCTTTGCTTCATTATAATTTTAAAAAAGCAAAGGGTCTAAGTATTAAGCAGGGAAGATGCTGTTTTATCCTCAGCAAATGACCTAAATACTAAGCAGCGAGGATACGGTTTTATCCCCTGCAAAGAATCTAAATACTAAGCAGGGAAGCAACTGCTATAACTAATAAAAGAAAAAAGCAGTAAATCCAAGTTTAAACATCGACCAAACATGTTATAATGGAAAAAAACAAATAGGATGTGGTCATTTGAAACCTAAGCACTATATTGAAAGAAATGAATACGGAGATTTGGTTATTCCAAAAGGTATTTTAGAGACACTTGAGATAAAAAATCACCAAGAATTTATGATCACTAGTGAATCAGGAAATCTTGTCATTAAACCCTCCATACATTCATTAAAAAAATTGTACGTAGAAGTGACCTCTGATTGTAATTTAAATTGTGTCACTTGTATACGGCATCATTGGAATGAAGCTTGCGGTCAGATGGATCCGTTAGTATTCAAACAATTGGTTAAGCAAGTGAAAGCAATAGAAACCATTGAAAGTATTATGTTTGGCGGCTTTGGTGAGCCTTTGTCTCATCCAGATATTCTTGAGATGATTCAAGACTTTCATCAACTTGGTTTAAAGACAAGTGTTACCACTAATGGAACACTATTAACTGAAAATATGATACAGGGATTGATAAAGTCGGGTTTAAATGAACTATGGGTTTCAATGGATGGTTTTGCGCCCGATCAATTTAACAAAATCAGAGAAGGTGGCGACTTTGTTGATGTTTATGAAAGCCTCAAGCTTTTTAAAAGAATTAATAATCAGCAAAAAAGTAAAGTTACATTAGGTTTAGCTTTTGTTCTTACTAAAGACAATGTGGACGAACTTTCAAAAATCAGACATTTTGCTAGCACAGTATGGGCAGAAAAAATCTCCATCAGCAATGTCATTCCTTACGAAAGAAAGATGGAGGACAAAATGTTATGCAAAAAAAAATTGCATAGTGCGTGGACTCACTTACAGGACAAAAACGACTTATTTGGGTTTAGAGAAATAGTTGTACCTGAAATTAGTTTACCTAAAATTGACTATACTTCATTAACCAAAGAGCCACTATATGATATTTATCAATCAATGATGAAAATAAAAATGTTAGACGAATCTTATCGATCCTATAAAGATTATTGTCGGTTTATTCATGATGGGAATAGTTTTATTCGGTGGGATGGTAAAGTAGCTCCATGTATGGGGTTAATTCATGATCATGAAACGTATTTAAATGGACAGCAAAGACAAATAAAAGGTCATGTATTAGGAGATATAACCACTGAGTCATTAGCAAAGATATGGGAATCCCATGATTACAGAGATTTCAGAGAAAAAGTCTATGACTTTGAGTTTTCTCCATGTGTTCACTGTGGAGGATGCGAGGAAGTGGATACCAATGATAAGGACTGTCTAACGGATACTTTTCCTTCTTGTGGTGGTTGCCTATGGCCCCAAGGCATTATTCAGTGTCCATAATCAGTAGAGTTGTTTGGTTGATGAAGTCCCTTCTGAACAACCCTATCAACCCTTATCTCAGGAGTTAGAATTGTGAGACATCGGATTAATAAGATGATGAAGATATAAAAAGAGACTGTGATTTTGAGTTATTCAATGATTCACAGTCTCTTTTTGATAGAATAACCTTATTGACTCAAGGGCTCAAAACCAATACCCTTACCCCAGACAGAAGTGACAGGCAACACATCAATAAAAGCATCTTGATCAATAGAGGCAATAAAATTTTTGATCATAATAGACTCTCGCGGCGTACAGATAGTGGTCAAAACAGTTTTTTCCTGCTTGGTATAACCACCTACAATCTTATATTTTGATATCCCTCTAATAACAGTGTTTAATATATAATCTTCAATTTGGTCTATTTCCTGGGAAATAATTTCCAACTTAACTTTTTTGGAACTAAAACCATAGATAACAGCTTCCATGCTTCTCACAAAAACTACTAAAGTGACAATAGCATAAAGGGCTGTGTTAAGGTCATATCTAATGATAGAAAGCATAATAATGATAATATCTATGATTAATAACAACTTGCTAATATTGACAAAAGGAAAAAACTTATGGTGAATTATTTTTGCGATTGTATCTGTACCACCTGATGAAAAACCGCCGGTAATGACTAATCCAAAACCTCCACCAGCTATGACACCATAAAAAATAGCCGTTAGAAACATATCATTTAATAATAATTGAAAGCCAAGGCGTTCAAAAATAATTAAGATAATGGGAAAAGTTATACTATAAGCAATAATTTTTTTCACTTCTGCTTTACCTAGAGCTAAATAAGTAGAAAGCAAAACAATCATCGCCAAAATATAGTAGTAAATAGTATAACGTATCCCTAAGACGCCATCTAACAATAAGCTTATCCCAGTAATCCCTCCAGTGATTAATTGGTTGGGCTGAAGAATGGATGTAATACCAAAAGCTAATAAGCTACTACCTACCAGCATAAGTACATAATTCAAGTATGATTTATTATAATCTTTCATGATTTTATCTGCCATGAAAAGCACCTCCTAAAAAATTTCAGACCTTATTATAGGAAATAATTGTCATTCTGTCCAGTGGTTTTTTGCGATTTAGGGGAGAGAGACATTCCAGTAGTGGGTTAACGGATAAATAACACATCCCGCTACCCATTTGTTTTTATAGATCAATATGTTTCCTCGTAGTTTCACATTTGACGCCTTGTATGGTTTCTTTACTAGGATAAAACAGGTTCTCGTTGTTTCGTATCAAGGATAAAAGCGCATCTTCGCTGCTTAGTATTTAGGTCATTTGCTGGGGATAAAACCGTATTCTCGCTGCTTAGTATTTAGGTCATTTGCTTTTTTGATTTTTAAAGGAAGCAAATAACCACATAATGCGCGACTCGAATACGTGTTTTATCCTTTAATTTGCTGAAGTTGAAGCAAAGGATCCAAATATGGAGCAGGAATAAAAACATATTGACAAGTACTGTACCAAGGTTTATAATACAGTTAACCGTACTATTAAAGATAGTACAGTGGAAGGAGGCAAAGGGATGATACATTTTGACCCAAACAGTGTTAAACCTATTTACGAACAAATAGTTGACCAGTTTATTAAATTAATAGGGAATCAAGTATTGAAGCCAGATGAACAACTGCCATCAGTGAGGGAGCTAGCTTCATCTGTACGCATTAATCCAAATACAATTCAAAGGGCATACAAATTATTAGAAAGTAGAAATTATATTTATTCAGTACCAGGAAAGGGAAACTTTGTAAGCCCAAATCAAACCGTACTATCTGCTGAAATCAGTAGAGCGGAGAAACGGTTTAAGAATAGTATTTTAGAGCTAAAAAAATTAGGTGTGGGTAATTCACATATTGTAGAACTAACCCATATGACATTGAAAGGAGTGGAAAACCATGCTAAAAACACAATCCTTGAATAAATATTTCCGTGAATTTCACGTTTTACAGGATATTGGCATTCATGCAGAACCAGGTCAAATTTATGGTCTAGTAGGATCGAATGGTTGTGGCAAAACAACTTTACTAAAACATTTAGTGCAGATTTTTAAACAAGATAGTGGAAAAATCCAATATAATGACAAGGAGATTGAGGAGAAAAGCCCATTGATGACTGACTTCTATTATGTTCAAGACGATTTGTTTTTCCCACACAATAGCACTTTAGATAGTCTTTATCAATATGAGAAGCTTCTTTATCCTAATATGTCAGCAGAAAAATTTTACCGATTAACCCGTTACTTTAAAATTGATGCGAGTAAAAAACTATCAACCATGTCAAAAGGGCAAAAAAAACAAGCGGCTTTTGTTCTATCCATGGCAGCATCTCCCAAAGTGCTATTATTAGACGAGATTGTCGATGGTTTAGATGCGGTCATAAGAAGAAAGTTTTGGAATGTTTTGATTAAAGAAGTGATGGAAAATCAAATGGTAGTCATCATTTCATCCCATGACTTGAAAGAACTTGATAATATTTGTGATAAGGTAGGCATTATGCACGAAGGACGCGTCATTAAAGAAGAAGAAATGTCTTCTTTAAAAGAAAATATTAAACGCGTTCAATTTGCCATAGAAGGACCATATGAACCATTGACACATGATGATTTTATAGTCGTTAAAACAACTAAAATAGGAAGTGTTTATTTTGCAACGATTACAGGTAGCGTGGCAAGTTTTAAAGAAACATTAGAAAATAAATATAAGGTGATGATCTTTGATGAGTTACCGATTAACTTGGAAGAGATTTTTATCACAGAGCTAGGAGGTGCAGGATATGGAATGGAAGAACTTGATGCATAAGAATTTTGGTAAGCTTTTGGTAAATAGTTTACTCGGTAAGAAAAACTGGTTTCTTATTTCATTTATTATTCTGTCTACAACCGTGGTCATATTACCCAGTGTCATAGGTTCCGGTATAGAAGAAGGATTTATTGTTTTTGGAATGGCGCAAGTATTTTTGCTCGTTTTTATTAATTGCATGATTGACTTTAGCTATCTTCATGATAATAGAAAACTAGCTTATCAGTTGTCAAAACCAGTGACCAATATTCAACGAGTTAACTTAATT
>SKID01000241.1 GCA_007116605.1 Tissierellia bacterium | reverse complement strand
TGATGTTGTCATTGATGCTGTTATTTTATTTGCCGTTGCTGCTGCTATCTCTGCTTCTTTTGGAACAGCTGTCATGAACATGGGTGGTGGCGTTAATGCCTTAACCGGTCTACAAAACGATCGATCTTTATGGATTATTATTACAATAATTGGGACGATCGCTTTTGTTATTTCTTCTGGTACTGGTTTAATGAAAGGAATCAAATACTTATCAGATATTAATGTCTACTTATACTATTTTATAATTGCCGCTATGGTTATCATGGGACCAACTGCTTATATTTTTAGCCTTGGAACTGAAGCTTTCGGTGGGTTTTTAACTGGATTTTTTGATAAAGCTTTGTTTACAGGAGCTGCTGCCGGTGATGCCTGGGCAACAGATTGGACTACATTTTATTGGTCTAACTGGATGGCATGGGCGCCTGTTACTGCTGTTTTTTTAGCACGGATTGCTTATGGTTATCGCATCAAAGAAGTTATTATGATGAATTTCTTTATTCCGAGTTTGTTCAGTACTATCTGGATGACCGTTCTTGGTGGCACTGCTATTAACTTCCAAATGACTGGTCGTGTTGATATTTTAGAAATGATGTTTGAGCAAGGTTCTGCAGCAGCTGGCTATACTGTGCTTAGTGCCCTTCCTTTATCTGGGTTGTTAATTGCTGTCTACCTTCTCGCTGTTATGATTTCTTTTATCACAGCCACTGACTCAACAACCAATGCAATGGCTAGTATCTGTACTACTGGCATCAAGGATGCATCTGACGAAGCCCCACTACTGATTAAAGTCACTTGGGGTGTTCTAGTTGGCGCAGTATCATTAATTTTCATTGCCACTTTAGGATTAGATGGTATTCGTATGCTATCATATTTAGGAGGAATACCTGCCTTATTCTTGGGCATACTCAGTATTGTATCTATCGTCCGTATAATGGGCAATCCTCACAAATTTGACCGCTACTCTTTGGAATCATCTAAAAACAAAGATTCTCAAGCTTCTTAAAAAGTTGTTGCCTATAATTTTTTTCCGACCACAAACGACTCTAAAACTCCACTTTTACTCGACTTATACCGCTGACATCGGATAAATGCTACTAGAGCTCAAATAGGTGTTTAAAACCCTACTTGAGCTCTAGTACCCTATTCATAGGAGTGCAATAAAGAATAAACCCGTAAGAAAATGACAATTTCATACGGGTTTGCAATCAAACTGGGCCAGCATTGTGCTGGCCTTTGTCCTTCTTTTATTAATAACCGATTCTTCTTGATATTTCTTTTGATACTTCTACTAGGGTATTGCTTATTTTGGAACGAAAATCCTTTTTCATTCGGGTACTCGGACCTGAAACACTAATAGCATATTCTGCTTTTCCATAATGATTGCGAATGGCAACTGCGACACATGTTAAACCTTCTTCAAACTCTTGTATATCCTCTGCATAGCCTTGATGCCTCACTAGTTGGATTTGAGCCATGACCTCTTCTTTTGTAATCAATGTATATTTGGTATATTGCTTAAACAAAGTTTTATCCAAAATATCCATCACTTCATCATCATCAAGGGTTGCCATAATTGCTTTTCCAACAGCTGTGCAGTATAGTGGAAACTGTTGACCCTCTTTAGTCCCTATTCTCATAGAATGTGGACTTTCAAGTTTTTCCAAATAGACCACATCTAAGTCATTTCTTTTAACTAAATTTACCGTCTCTAAATAAGACTCTGATAGCTGTTCCAAATAGGGTCGTGTAACTGTCCTAACACTAGCATTCACTAATGTCCCTAATCTAAATAATTCTAGTCCTAAGCGGTATTTTTTTTCATCTTTTGTTTTTTCCAGCAATCCTAATTTCTCTAAAGAAGTAATTAAATTAAAGGTGGTACTTTTATGTAATGCAACTTCTTTGCTAATTTCTGTAACACCTAATTCTTCTTTAGCTTCGAAGCATTTAAGAATCATGAGTGCTCTTTCTAGTGATTGTATCATATCTAACCTCATTGATAGTTATTCCATATTATAGTACAATGTATTATATCATAGTTATATTATTGACTCAAGGAGATCCCTTAATAAGATCCAATACTTTTATTAAGGGCGTGATTATCTCTACTTAAAAATGATTTGATTGATCTGATTTACTCACTTCAGTCTCTTTCTATTTCTTTAATAATGTACTATAATGTAGTGGCATCTTTTTAAACATCAAACTATAGGGATAGGCATCTATAGGGTTATGTAGCCCTTATAGGTTGCTCACCGAAAGGAGGCAAGCGATTTTTCTTCTATCTTACAGAAGATATCTTCGCTAATACAATGAATCAACTAACTGTTCATTTTCATCATGCTAATAAAACAATTCCTATTCAGTCAGGGCAATTATTATCTGATGTATGTGCCCAGGCAGGTTATCCACTAGATCTAGTCTGTGGTGGCAAAGGCACTTGTGGTAAATGCCAAGTCTTAATTCGTCAAAATGGGATACAAAAACATGTTCTTGCTTGCACGACTAGTGTCACAGAATCGATGATTCTGTATTTATCTTCTGAGCAATTGGCAAAAGAAGCTCAAATATTAAGCAATCATGGGGAAAATTTTGTTTTTAACCCTGCTATCTCTAAACACTTTTATCCAAAGTCTAAAGCCCAAACATCAGAGTATGGCTCTATGTTTGATGAGTGGTTGAAAGCCCATCCAGATTCTTTGAATTATGAGATGATCAAAAAAGCCCATTTTTTACTATCTAAAAAAGACATAAGTGGCATTACATTGATCACTTACCGTGAAAAAGTCATTGATGTCCAACCTAATGATACAAGAACACATCTTTATGGAATGGCTGTGGATATTGGAACAACCTCTGTTGCAGCTTATTTATACGACCTAGTTACGGGTCAACTACTAGGCACTTATTCATCTTTAAATCAACAAATTAAAAAGGGCGCCGATGTGATTAGTCGTATCCTACACTGCGAAATGGCTGACGATGGTCTTGATGAAATGCAGGATGCTGTCGTTAGTACCATTAATAAACTCATTGATCAAGCCGCCAATGATTATCCCGCTATAAATGATCATCTGTTAGATATGGTTTTTTGTGGCAATAGCACCATGCAACATCTTTTTCATGGTCTTTCTCCTGAGACTCTTGGCCGTTCTCCCTTTATTAGTGTCACTCAAGATCTTTTGAAAGCAACCGGGCATCAATTGAAACTTAATGTTACCCAAAATGCTCAAACAAACTTTCTTCCCTCTTTAGGGGGTTTTGTTGGTGGCGATACGACTTCTGTATTGTTGGCTTTACCTGATCAAGAACTTAAAAGGCTGGTGATTGATTTGGGAACAAACGGAGAGATTGCCGTCGGTAGCCACGGAAAATATTATGTGGCTTCTACTGCGTGCGGTCCAGCTCTAGAGGGGGCAGGTTTGACTTTTGGTATGCGAGGAACCCATGGGGCTATTGAATCCTTTGAGATTATAGAGGATACCATTCATTACCATGTTATTGGAGATGTTAAAGCTCAAGGCATTTGCGGTTCTGGAATTGTAGATATCCTTGCTGAGTTGTTAAGGCAAAAAATCATTCTTCCCAGTGGCAAACTTTTGCGCCAAGAAGATTTGATTGCTAAAAATCCTTATCATCCTCTAGCAAAATATTTGACTCTTTATGATAACAGTCCCGCTTTTCTAGTAGTGCCACCTGAAGATAGTGCTTCAGGACAAGGTGTTTATGTGACGCAAAAAGATATCCGCCAAATCCAACTGGCTAAAAGCGCTATTTATACTGGATGTATCATGCTACTGGAAAAATCTGGTTTCAACGAAGATTTATTAGATGAGATTTTGCTTTCAGGTGCCTTTGGCAATTATATCAATATTCATAACGCCCAACTCATTGGACTTATTCCAAAGATTACAGGCGTATCCACTTATTCTATTGGTAATGGCGCTGGATTGGGCGTTCAAAAATACTTATTAGATCAATCCGCTGAAGCCCTGTGTATGGATTTAAAAGCCCATGCCCTTCATGTAGAGCTGGCTTCAGACCCTAATTTCCAAAACCAATACATTCATCATATGGCATTCAATGGAGGTTCTCATGTATCATGAATTTCACCCAGAATTAAAAATTAATAAGCCCCTTGTTTTCGAGAGAATGCGCGTTTCTCAAACATCTAAAATTTATCATAAGGTTAATCAGCTCTACGAAAATCTAGTACCCATTGTAAAGCAATTAGTAGACTATCAAGCTGTATATGCCCTAGAAGAAAGCACTCTTGTATTTGAAGATGCGCTTTTGAACGATTGCACCCATCATGTCTTTTGTTTTGTCACAGTTGGTCAACCTATTTGTGATGAAGTCAACCGTTTATTTGAAGTCTCTAATTTTTTAGAAGGCTATATTTTAAACGAAATGGCTAACGAAGTTATTTTAGATGCTACCAATCAACTTTATGCTCACCTGAAAACCAACCTGAAAGCACAAGGACTGATTTTAACTAAACGCTACTCCCCTGGAGAATGTCACCTGAGCATGGATTATCAAAAGACCATCCTTGGTGTTTTGCAAAAGTATTCCTCCATACAGGCTTCATTGACGAGCGCTTTTATGATAAAACCCGAAAAGTCAACCTTGTTCCTTTATGGTGCCGATGCAAATATAACTGAAACGGATGTGGATTTTGACTGTAAGGCTTGTCCGTCCCTTAATTGTCCTTACCGACGCATTTAGCTTTTACCTGCTGTCTTAACTTTAATACCCGTTAGACAGTTCACTCTTTTTGGGTAATCCATGGACTTTTTTATACTGGTGGGGTGTCATCCCTACCAGTTTTTTAAAAACTTTGGTGAAATAGCTTTGATCCTCATAGCCTACTTGAAGGGCAATTTCCATAATGGCTAAATTCGTTTCCT
>SKID01000358.1 GCA_007116605.1 Tissierellia bacterium | reverse complement strand
TCAGTAAACACCACATCCCGAATGGCAAGGCGAGCAATACCCCCTGATGTCTTAAGGGTGAGAATAACGCGCCGATCTCTATTGATACGTTTCATAACCCTATCCAATGCGGCAAAAATCCCCGCTTCTGTACAGGGTTTGATCAGATATTGTGCCGCTTCTACTTCAAAAGCTTCAATCGCGTGGTCTCGAGAGGTGGTAATAAATATAAATTCACCATTATCTCCTAGCTGCCGCAATTCCCTTGCTGCATCGGTACCTAACATCCCTGCCATATAGATATCTAGCAGCAGTATGTCAAACCCTCCACAATCCTCCACATAAGATAAAAGTTCTAAAGGGGCAGAAAAGGAATGTATTGTTATTTCATATTGTGGGTGCTTCTGCATGTACCTAGTCAGAAAGCCATGGATCCGCTCAATTTCTTGCAATTCGTCATCGCAGATTGCAATATTAATCATTGACCTGCCTCCTTTCATATATTTTTGTGGCACTTGGTAATAATCATGTCAATATTTCCGTCTCTGCAGTCTTGTATCGTCCGGTTGAAGTTTTCACGCTTCTTTGTATTGGTGGCTAAAATCCCCTCATCGGCATAAATATAAAGAGGGAAATAGCTCCAAAAATCATGGCATACGACTCTATAAAAAAGCTGTCGGTAATTGCATATAAAATTTGTCCTTCAAAAGGAAAGGCTAGCATCCAGGAAAAAAAGCGAAAAACCGATAACTGATAACCTGTAGTCATCCCTATTTACATCTAAATTCTTGTTCCTTTATTTCATCTGTCATGCTTCTACTCCTCATATACCGTGTTTATAGTTGATACTCTGTCTACAAACATTATTATTTGTATCAACTCATCCACTATATGCAGATAAGCACAAACTATGAATCCTTATTCTTTAACTTTTAGTTTAATACTGATAGCCAAAGCTTTTCCGACTCAATCACCAGTTCTGATGATTGTTCCATATCAATTTCTCCTTCTCATCTATTATTTTGACTTGTCTACTATGCAAGGACATAACAAGCCAATCGGGGAGAAGTGTCACGCATCTTTAAATCATCTCAATATTGTTTTTTTTACACCACTTGGTAGCAATTTTCAAATACGCATCATCACGAAACTTATACCAATTCATTTCCAATCCTAAGTCAAACAAACTATCTTTAAATCTTCTAAAAGCTCCTTTGCCTCGTATTTCCGAATAAAGTCGATCTTGTATATCTAAGTCATTCAACCCATCAATAAAAGTTTCTATCATAGCATATTCATTAATCTCATATTTTCCCGGAAGTACTATATAATCTTCATAATTATCATCAATATCGTCTCTCAATGCAGTATCTTCTTCGTCATTCATCACATCAATAAGCATAACGACTTGCTCAGTTTTCATATTATAATAATACTGAGTTTCGTCGTTAACAAAATCCAAAGCTTGCAAAATATCCTTCAGTTTCACTTTCATAGTATTTCACCCACTGAAGACAAGGGGACGGTTCATCCGTCTACCATTTCCTCTCATCATTATATGATATATTCCGCTATCACTTTGCTTTCTTGCTTGCCTCGGCATACGCTTCACCTCAACAATAATTTATCACATCTTATCTGTATTATCAAGAAGCATGAAAACGCATGAACTGTCCCTTGTATACTACTTCACTACATACCTTGTCAATCTACCGCTACCCACTTTTTTTATTAGCCCTTTGGAAATCATCTCTTTAATCGTATTAACCGCATGGGTTGTTCTTACCCCAAGAGCCTCTTCAACATCACTGCGGGTGATTTCCTTTTGTTTTTCAAACAATCTGAGCACCGGTAAATACTTTTCTTCCTCTGTGCTTAACCATTGTGTATGAGTGTTAGGTAGAATAACCCGAAATGCACCTTCCACATTTTCAAACTTAGGTTGAACAGGTAGTCCTTTATAACAACTGATGATCTTACTTATACCAGTTCCATATGCTTCTATTAGTTTCATTCTATAAAACAGGCTAGCAAGCTTTTCATTCCTCGGTTGGGATGCACCAAGCATTGCAGCTTCTAGGGACATTCCTGAGACTAATCCCCCTAGTGAAATGATTTCTAAGCGGTCTGAATAGAGATTTATAATTGTACTCCCGCTAAAGGCGTATTCTCTATGGACAACAGCATTGAGTAACGCCTCGCGTACAGCCTCTTCAGGGTAATCTCTTTCGTCTGTTCGTAGCAAATTATGAAAGGTAGCCTTCGTGCTATTATAAAAATCTATGGTTTTAAATGCATCAGTAATCTGATCAAATAAAGAGCCGGTAAATTCCTTTCGATCTTTAAATACCAATTTATCAGTGCCCTGAAAAACAGCAAATTTAATAGAATGCTTACACTGATCTGAAACCAGCAATCCCATGTTAGTATAGATATCGTCTTGAGTAAGAATCCCTAAGTTCTTCATCTGAACATTTGAAAATTCCAATTGTCGTAGCAACATTTCCTTATTCAAGCTTGTAAAAGTCAATTCCTGAATGAGGGATCGATTATTTTCAAATGAATCCCCATCTGTCAATTTGATCATCATGCGAATTGCATCCTCAGATGCAGGTGCGGTGGAGGTTCCACTTCTAATATAGACACCTGATGGTTTTAGCCCTTTGTCTGATAGATAATAAGGTTTTTTGGTCCCTTGATTAATTGTTAGCTTGATGATATCCTTATCTTCTTTTTGAACTAGCTCGATATTCGTAAACATAGAAACATCAGGTCGAATGCTATCTCTTAAAGCATTTGATATTTGCTGTATAACAAAATCTGCATGATCAAGGCCCGTTATTTCTCCATTATCCTGAACGCCAATATATATAGTACCACCGTTAGTATTTGCAAATGCCACAACTTCCTTTTTCAAATCTGGGGTGTAGATTTCCTTCAATTCAATGGTTTCACTTTCGTACATTTTCATAACATCACCCTTTATATCAGTTTCTATCACTTCTGCCACTATTCTATCACTAGTACTGATAGAATACAAGTCAACAATGTAAAAAAAGCGCAGACAAATCGTCGGCAATGTCGAAAAGATGTACATGAAGACGCATAAACCGTCCCCTTGTCATGTCGAATTTGTAGCATCATCAGATGATAAGCATAATTATAAGACCTATAACTCCACCACAAACCACACTAATTCCAATGATTCGTCTAGTTACAAGATAAAAATTGGTCGGTTCACCACCTCTTACAGAAAAGTAATGCTCAATCTCCCAAAACAAATCTGGTTTTCTAATCAAAGCTACACCAAGAATAGTACAAATCACACAAAGGATATATGTCATTTTTTCACCTCCACAAATTCCTATTTATCGGTACGATAGCAGATGCATAAACCGTCGGCTTGTCTCTTGACCCTTGTTTTTGAACTGTGTCTCTTTCCCGTTTCTTAGACTTTAATCCTTATTGAACACATCAATATAACGCTTATATACAAATACCTTCTTGCGTTTGCGGTTATCAAGATTACTTAGTATATCCTCTTCACAGAGTCTTTCAAGCAAACGACCACTTGTGGCAACGCTTATATCCAGCTTTGTTGTTGCTTCTTCAATACTAATAGTAGGTTTATCAAACAAGCCTTCATAAATAACCAACGCATTCTCACTGGTACGTCCCATTGCGTTTATCTTCTTCAAGTCCTCTTCTCTAAGAGCGGTTATGCTTCTTGCAATATCAACTGCTTCCTGAGCAGTTTCAATAACTCCGGCCAAGAAAAACTTTATCCAAGTTTCATAATCACTCTTGGCATGAATATTGTAAAGGCAGTCATAATAAGCCTGCTGGTTACGCTTAATGAATTTTGAAATATAAAGCGTTGGCTTGTGCAGAATATCATTTGCCGCTAAGTAAAAAGCAATCAAAAGCCTGCCCACTCTGCCATTGCCATCCAAAAACGGGTGAATCATTTCAAACTGGCTATGAATTAAAGCCGCTTTGACAAGTGGTGATATTCTGTCATTCTCATGCATGAATGTTTCAAAGCTGTCTAAACAGCTACTTAAGTAATCTATTGAAGGTGGCACATAACTTGCTGTACTTATCGAATATCCGCCAATCCAGTTCTGTGACCTTCTGAACTCTCCCGGCGTTTTATTTTCACCTCTGATACCTTCCATAAGGATACCATGTATTTCTCTAATTAGCCTCAAAGACAGCGGCAAAGTTTCCAGCCTATCAAATCCATAGGTTGTAGCTTTTACATAATTCTCAATTTCTTTAACATCATTCGGAACTTCATCAGCCATTCCGGCTTCCGCTTTTATCAAATCAGAAAAAGTGGCTCTTGTACCTTCAATTTGAGAAGAAAGAGTTGCTTCTTTTCGAGCATACATATACACAAAATAGCTGGGAGAAATAAGTGTGTCTGTCACCTCATCCAGTCTGCCAATATATCTATTTGCTTCAGATATCAAATAAATCATTTCATCATCATATTGTATAGTTGGGTTTTGCGGCGGCAGAGGTGCAGGTATAAAGCAAGTATACTCAGCATTGCCGCTTCCGGCTTTAATTTTTCGTCCTGCTCTGTTTTCCACAAAATCACTCCTCATTTTTTACTTCAAAATGATTATACTTTATTTTTATTTGCATTTCAATGGTTTAAATGAAAACAAAAAATATTGCTTGCATTTTATGTGTTAATTTGAAAATTAATATATTCATATGAGCAAAAATAATCGTTTTTTTACCTATATAAAAAACAAAAGCCGGTCAAGTTGCAAAGATTACAACTCAACCGGTAATATTAACCTTATTATCCCAATATCTCTCGCACCTCAACAGTAATTTATTAGATCTTATCTATATTATCAAGACGCATGAACCGTCCCCTTGTCGGCTTGACATCTCACAGTGGTCTATGCCTAATCGAGTCAGGATCAAGTTCACACTCATTCATCCAGCATTGAACTTGCATCC
>SKID01000294.1 GCA_007116605.1 Tissierellia bacterium | reverse complement strand
AATCATTGACAAAGGTTTTAATTGTGACTGAATTGGTGTAATCAGTCACATCAAAAGTACAAAGAATTAAATCTTCACGAATGGTTTTCATAGTAACATTCATCACTTCACCTTTAATGACCCATTCTAATCCTTCAATATCATCCACCTCACTGATTGGACAGGGTACATCTTGGATTTTTTTTCCAAGAATCACGGTGGTATCTTCTACTTTAGTCCCTTCATTTTTAGAAGTCTCAATTAGCTTATTTTGTTCATAGGAAGCCTGCACAATCCTATCTAACTCTGTTTTTAAGTCGAGCTTGTTTTCTTGTTGTAGGCGTTTTGATTCTACTTTGATGGATATATGGTAACACTCTTGTAGTGTCTCTTGAATAACCCTTAGGGTGTTCTTTTCATTAAATTTATCCATCATCATATCGTTAGATAGCCCAATTATTACATGATTCTCATCATCTAGTTCGATATGCTCAAGACGTACCATCTTACCTGTGGCTGGGTGCACACTATGAATGATATGTAACACATTTTTTCGCAGCATATCTTTTGGCATATTGTTGACAGGTTCAAAATAGCATACTTTAACATCCACTTGGTCGTTAAAATATGCCATCATTTGTAATCTAATATCTTCAATTCTATTTAAGCTGTAAATTTTTTGAGGGTCTAAATAAAGGAATAATTGACGTTCAGTTAAATTTAAAGTGCTCTTTATCACATCTTGCTTTGAAAATTTTGTTAATGTTTCTATCGTCATAACTTCTCCATTTTTTTCAATATTAAAGCTTATCGACTTCCTCAATTAAAACATCGATAATTTCTGATTCGCGTAGCTTTCTTATGACCACTCCTTTTTTAAATAAAACCGCTTGACCATTGCCACCTGCTATACCAATATCAGCTTCTTTTGCTTCTCCAGGGCCATTCACAACACAACCCATAATGGCAATAGTCACATCTTTTTTGCATTGACTCAGTCTTGTTTCCACCTCTTGGGCAATTTGTGTCAGATTTATTTTTGTTCTGCCACATGTGGGGCATGAAATGAAATTAGGGCCATAAGCTCTTAAGCCTAAAAATTGAAGCATCTTTCTTCCAATAACGACTTCTTTTATAGGATCATCTGTTAAAGAAATGCGAATAGTATCTCCTATCCCTTGTAACAATAATGCCCCAATTCCCATTGCTGATTTAATGGTTCCGTTTAGCATGGTTCCTGCTTCTGTGATGCCAACATGTAATGGATACGGTATTTTTTCGTTAATCAATCGATAGGCATCATAAGTTAGTCTCACATCTGATGCTTTTATAGATACCACAATTTGATTATAATCAAAAGATTCAATCATCCTCACTTGCTCTAAAGCACTTTCTACTAATGATATGGCATTTAACCCATGGTATTGATCCAAAAATGACTGCTTAACTGATCCTGAGTTAACGCCTACACGTATGGGTATGTTTTTTTCTTTACAGGCTTTAACAACTTCTTTGACTTTGTCTTTACTGCCAATATTGCCTGGATTAATGCGTATGCCATCTGCACCTGAATGGACAGAAGCAATAGCCAAACGATAATCAAAATGTATATCTGCGATTAAAGGAATCTGTATTTGATTTTTAATGGCTTGCAATGCCTTTGCACTTTCTAAATCAGGTACAGCACATCTAATAATATCACAACCCACTTCTTGCAAATCAAGGATTTGTTTGACTGTAGCATTGATATTTGCAGTCTCTGTAGTGGTCATAGATTGTACCGTGATTGGGCCATCTCCTCCAACCGATACCTGATTGTAGTAAATTTTGCTTTTCATAATTATCCCTATCCTCTAGACAGTAATCGAATAATATCTTGATACAGTACAAAAAACATCAACCCCATTAACAACATAAATCCGACAAAATGAATATAGCCTTCTTTTTCAGGTGGAATTCTTTTGCCTCGGATTCCTTCAATTGCAATAAAAATTAACCGACTGCCATCAAGGGCTGGAATGGGTAGTAAATTGAAAAAGCCTAAATTTATACTGATAAATGCTGCAAGATTTAATAATGGATACCAACCGATTCGAGCTGCTTCTCCAACCATTGATATGATTCCTACAGGACCGGCTATGGCTTCAGAACCCACTTGTCCAGAAATCATCATGAAAATTAATTGAAACATTAATCTCACATAAAAAATGGTACGATGCACTGATCCTGTAATTGCAGTCCAAATACTTTTATCTAATGCTGTATAAAATCCTAAAGAGATTTGCCTATCTGGTTGGACTTCAATCTCTAGTATCGCTCCCTCTCGATCCACTTCAAACAATAAGGTCTTCCCATTTGATTGACCAATGGTGTCTCTAATCTGATCCCAAGAAGTCATGGGACTCCCATTGATTTTTTTAATGGTATCTCCCACTCTTATTCCTGCTAGATCTGCAGGAAACTGAAAATTCACATTGGCCATTTGAGTCGTAAACTCACCATCTACCTCTATAGGTGATATCCCTACAATGTAACGATAGTTTTGTGTCATAGATAAATGAATCGTCTCCCCATCTCTATTCACAGTCATGGTATAGTTTTGCTCATGTTGTGTAATTTCGTTAGTTAAATCTTCCCAATATCTCACTCTACGATCATTAATTGCAAGAATCTGATCCCCTGGTCTTAAGCCAGAAGCATATTCTTGAGAGTCCTCAGCCACAAATTCCACTTCTGTACCACCAATGCCATAGGCTAATACGATGATAAAAAACAATCCAATTGCCAAGGCAAAGTTCATAACTGGACCCATAAAAATAACCATAAATCGTTTAAAAGGTGATTTAGCATTAAAGCTTTTTTCTGAAAAGGAATCTTCATCTTCACCTTCCATTTTGATATAGCCACCTATGGGGAGGGCTTTAATAAAATAAGTGGTCTCTCTTTTTCCTTTTTTCTTAAACAATACCGGTCCCATACCGACAGAAAACTCACTTACATCAATATCTGCTTTCCGAGCAGCAAGAAAATGTCCCATTTCGTGAATCAAAATGACCAAAGAAAAAATAATGATGGATGTAATGGCTGTAATCATAATTCCCTCCTAAATAAAGAATATTAATACAAGAAAGTAGGTGACCGGGGAAACCAACAGTAAACTGTCAAACCGATCTAACATACCACCATGTCCTGGTAATACTTGACTATAATCCTTGATGCTGAATTCTCTCTTAATTTTTGAACACACTAAGTCTCCAAATATTGAAACGATGGCACCAACGGCTGCAATAAAAACCATCGGACCTATGTTCTCACTAAGCACAAAATAATTAAATATTAATGTGGCAGCGATGGCTCCTACAATACCCCCTATGGCACCTTCTATACTTTTTTTTGGACTTAACTTAGGGCTAAGTTTATGCTTGCCAAAATTACTTCCCACAATATAGGCCATTGAGTCCGCACTAAAAGTAATCACATAAACTAACCAAAAATGCGGATAAGATACAAAGAGTATTACTTGATAAAACAGTAAAATGATATATACAAATGCAAAAAATGAAATCGCCAAATCTTTAAGTTGCGACTTTTCTTCAATGACATAAACAATCGCAACTAACACAGTATGGCCTGTCATCATCATATAAAGATCATAATCAATATGGAACAATCTGAGTCCAAAAAGAATTAAAGCCGATAAATAATTCACCTTATAAACAGATTTCCACCCTTTAATCACCGATCGATCCAACTCAAACAAAGCAATCATGACAATCCCCATAATTGTGAAAGTGAAAAAAGCGCCTCCATAATATGTGGCAAGCCCAAGATATAATCCACCTACAATGCCGGTAATGATCCGTTTTTTCATGCACTACTCCTTGCCAAACCTTCTATTTCTATTTTGATATGCAATGATTGCTTGATGCAAATCTTGCGCTTTAAAATCAGGCCATAGTACTTCTGTAAAGTAAAACTCTGTATAAGCCAATTGAAACAGCATAAAATTACTTAACCTTTGCTCGCCACTTGTACGTATCAAAAGATCTGGATCTTTTTGATTCTTAGAATACAAATATTGACTAATCAATGTCTCGTTAATGTCTTCTAAGTCTAGCTGACCTTGTTTGCAATCTTTTACGATTTCTTTTAAAGCATGGGTGATTTCTTGTCTGCTACCATAATTTAAAGCAATGTTTAATACCAAATTTTTATTATTTTTTGTAATGTCTAATGATTTTAATATACCATTTTTTGACTTTTCTGGAAAAGCAGAAATATCTCCTAACACATTGATTTTAACACCTGCTTCATGCAAAGGTTCAATCATTGTTTCAGAAAACTCCAGCATTAAATTAATCAAATAATTGACTTCCTCTTGCTCACGTCCCCAATTCTCAGTTGAAAAGGCATAGACCGTCAACATCTGTACACCTAAATAACCACACTCCTCAACAATTTCACGCAACCGGAGCATGCCTTCTCTGTGGCCAATATTTTTAAGCTTTCTGTTTTTTTTTGCCCATCTTCGATTCCCATCCATTATAATGGCAATATGAGCTGGAATTTTATTTTTATCTAAACTTTCTGTCAATACTTCACCCCATTAAACAAAATCCCCAAAAGGGGATTAGAAATAAGTCACAGTCAGTTGATGCTGATTGTTATCCTTCCCATATTTGATGACAACAGGGACGGAAAGTTGATTGGTAAAGGTCTTGTTAGTCCCTAAGACATACTGTATTCGGAGAATAGGAATCGATTCTAATGCTTTTAGTGCACTTTTTAGTTCCATACCGACAATGAAATGACTATTAGACTTCAAGGATTTCCTTCTCTTTATCAGCATAAATATCATCAACTTCTTTAATATATTTATCTGTCAGTTCTTGCACTTTGGCTTCTGCTTCTTTTAATTCGTCTTTTGTCAGATCACTATTTTTTTCCATTTTTTTAAAAATATCATTCGTATCTCTTCTTAAGTT
>SKID01000003.1 GCA_007116605.1 Tissierellia bacterium | reverse complement strand
ATTGTCCAAAAGGAGAGACCATTGCATTTTTGGTGCATCAAGCCAATTTAGAAAAAAACAGTTATGACTCGAATCTTTGGATTATGAATACAGAATCAAAAGTATTGAAACAAATAACAAAAAATGACCAAACAATGGCTTTTCAGTGGATATCGTCTAATTTAATAGTCTATCCCCAAAAATCTCAAGATAATAAAGGGACGACTTTTATTCAAATCAATATAGAAGAAATGAAAGAGAAAGAAATATGTTATATTGATTATCCTGTGCTTCAATTTGAGATGGTGAGTGATGAATGGATTGTATTTACCTCTAAACACACTGTTGAAGGTTACGAACAAGAAGAAGACTTTTTTCAAATTGTTGACGAGATTCCCTTTTGGTCAGATACACAGGGTTTCACGAATAAAAAAAGAGTGGGTTTATATGTTCATTCTTTAAAAGATTCTCAAACTGATCGCATTACAGATGAGTATTCTCAAGTGAATCAGTTTATAGTCCAGAATCAAGAAGTTTTTTTTATAGCTAAAGGATTCACGGACATTAATAATTTAATTCCAGGGATTTATGGATATGACTTAATCCAGAAGAAGATGGTTACTAAACTACCTGAAAACAAGTATAAAGTAAACCATATTGATTTTATTGACAATAAGTTGTTTTTCATTGGTGATGAGGCAGCAAAATCATTGGCAACAGATAATCCAAAGTTTTATTTTATCGAAAATAATGAAGCGAAATTATGGCTGGATTTAGATATGAGTTGCCGAGATACTGTGATGAGCGAGTGTCGATATGGTGAAAGTAAGACAATTCGCATCTATGATAATTGCTTGTATATTGTGATGACACATGAAAAGAGTTCATTTATTAAAGCAATCAGTTTGGACGGTAAGATAGAGTGGTTAACTGAAGATAATGGAGCTATTGATGGATTTGATGTTAGCAAAAGAGGACTTGTCTTCTCTGGTTTAAGAGGCTTGAACTTATCCGAAATATATCTTTTAGAAAATAAAGAGGAGAAACAACTAACCCAATTTAATGAGGGTGTATTAGAGGACAAAAAGGTGTCTATTCCTGAATCAATGGTTTTTGAAAATAATGGATTTTCAGTTTATTATGTGGTCATGAAACCAGCTGACTTTGACGAAAGTAAAAAGTACCCAGCTATATTGTACATTCATGGAGGGGCTAAAGTGATTTATGGAAAAGTGTTTTTCCATGAAATGCAGTTGTTAGCAAGCCAAGGCTATTTTGTGATTTATGGTAATCCCCGAGGGAGTGATGGCCAAGGAAGTGAATTTGCCAAATTGCAAGGGGAGTACGGTACGCCGGATTACAGTGATATGATGAAAGCAGTGGATGTGGCCATTGAGACTTATCCTCAAATTGACCAAGAAAAGTTAGGTGTTTGTGGAGGTTCTTATGGCGGAATTATGACAAATTGGATTATTGGTCATACCCATCGATTTAAGTGTGCTGTTTCTCAAAGAAGTTTGTGCAATATGGTGTCGGCCTTTGGAACAGCGGATAACGGTTTCAACTTTGTGGCAGAACAAATGGACTCGACACCTTGGAATAATCATGAGTTATTATGGCATCAGTCACCTCTTAAATATGCCAATAACGCCAAAACACCTACTTTATTCATGCATCCTGAAGAAGACTATCGATGCCACTATAGCGAATCTTTACAAATGTTTACTGCATTAAAATATCATGGTGTAGATGCAAGGGTTTGTATGATTAAAGGAGAGAGTCATGGTATGAGTCGTACAGGAAAACCAAAAAGTAGAATCGTACGCTTAAGAGAGATTATTGGATGGTTCAATCGCTATTTGAAAGCATAGTCATTTGTACGGAATTAAGAACAAAATGTAGTCGATTTTACAGAGTTATTTTACCTATTTTGGTATGATAAATCAATAAAATATTCGACAACTGTCATTAAAATACAATTATAGGAGGAAGAAATGAGTTCATTTGGATTTATAGAAACAAAAGGTTATGTAGCTTGCGTGGAAGCAGCTGATGCTATGGTGAAATCAGCAAATGTGGAGATATTAAAGTTTATTGAAATAGGTGGGGGCTATATCACTGTTATAGTTAAAGGTGATGTAGGTGCTGTTAAAGCAGCTGTCGATGCAGGTGCTGCTGCTGCCCAAAAAGTAGGAGAATTAGTAACTGTACATGTTATTGCTAGACCGAATATGGAAATCATGAAAAAATTTGTTGATGATTCAGACAATGAATAATCAGGAAGGAGCTATTGATCGTGAGAAGATTCTATACGGCACAAGACGTGGAATATGCTGCTTCTAATGGAGAACGAGAGATTAGAATCAACAAAGAAGATGTGGTGACATCTATAGCAAAAGAAGAAGCAGCTAAGAAAAACATCAAATTTGTTTTACGAGATCAGTATCAATCCACAGTTGATAAGAGCCAAAGTGTTCAAACTCAAACACCAACGTACCGCCCTTTGACGACAGCAAAAAAAGTGATTGCACCTCCTTACAAAAATCTGATTAGTGAACAAGAAGTGGATCGTTGGAGACAAGAGTTTCCAATATTGAAAAATATTATACATGTTGGGAACTGCTCACAAAGCGCACAATCTATTAGAGTTAGGGATGCTATTGATCGTTATCTTGATAATTGGCTAACCATAGGTATGGATTGGGAGTCATGGGTGACAGAGGTGGCATTGGCAAAAGCAGAGTTCGCAAAGTTGATCAATGCTGACCCAAGTGAAATTGCCATTACATCATGTGTTTCTGAAGCAGTATCATCTATAGCAAGTGCATTAGATTATACGGGCAAAAGAAAAAAAATTGTAGTGACAGATGCAGAGTTTCCTACGGTAAATTATATTTGGTTAGCCCATCAAAAATATGGTGCAAAAGTAGACATTATATCTGTTAATGAAAATCATGAAATTGATATTAGTGAATATGAACGCTATATTGATGAAGATACTTTATTAACATCAGTTACACAAGTCTATTATCTCAATGGTTTTAAGCAAGATGTTAAAAAAATGGTAGATATTGCCCATAGTAAAGGGTCACTGATTTTAGTAGATGCGTATCAAGGGTTAGGAACAGAACCTATCGATGTCAAAGCCATGAATATTGATATTTTGACTTCTGGTAATTTGAAATATTTATTTGGCTTACCAGGTGTAGCATTCATGTATGTGAATAATGATTTAGTAAAGATGTTAAAGCCAGCTTTGACAGGATGGTTTGGACAAGAAGATCCATTCTTATTTCAAACTCGCTACAATGATTGGGCTTCAGAAGCAAGAAGATTTGACACAGGTACACCGCCTGTTTTGAATGCTTATGCAGCTAGAGCAGGATTAGAAATTGTCAATGAAGTAGGCGTTGAAAGAATTAAAGATCGAATTGATATGTTAAGTGCCCATGCATTAAATGGATGTATCCAAAGAGGTTTAAATTGCATTAGTCCTTTTGACGTAAACAAAAAAGGTGGATCTACAGCTATTTGGGTTTCAGATATTATGGACTCTCATACAGTAGAGGTGGAACTAGCAAAAAGAAATATTATCGCTTCAGCCCGAGGCGATGTGGTCAGAGTGGCACCTCATTTCTATACAAAAGTCAGTGAAATTGATTATGTGTTAGATCAGATTAAAAATATCCTGAGTGGTAGGTAAGTAGGTGATAAAATGTTCATGTGTAAGGTGCAAGGAAAATGTGTATCAACCATAAAACATAAAGACTTGCAAGGACTTAGCTTGGTAACAGTACAGAAAATCAATAATTCAGGTGAAATATCTGGAGAAATGATGGTCGTGGTAGATTCCATTGGATGTAGTCAAGGAGAAACGGTGTTAGTTGTTACAGGTGGAAGTGCTCGAATGGCGTTAAATAACACCAATAGCCCTATAGATGCAGTGATTATAGGCATAGTAGATCATTATGAATTTAAATAGTGGAGGATAAATGATGAAGGCAAAAGGATTTATAGAGACAAAAGGGTTAGTTGCAGCGATTGAAGCTAGTGATGCCATGGTTAAAGCAGCAAATGTTGAAATAGTGAGCAAAAAAACAATTGGAGCAGGTTACGTAACGGTTGTTATTGAAGGCGATGTGGGTGCAGTTAAAGCTGCTTTAGATGCAGGTGCAGCAGCCGTCAACAAAATTGGTGAACTTGTTTCTGCTCATGTTATTGCCAGACCTAATCCTGAAATTGATCAAATACTCAAATAATAAGATACTAAAAGATAGGTCAAAGGAGAAAGGTAATGGATAATCTAATCAAACTGAGAACCTATGTCGTCATAGACAACATGCAGCCACAGTATGCAGCAGTCACAGGAATGGTAGTTAAAGGCGATTTGTGTATGGCAGGGATGGCACAACTATATATCGAATTAGAGCCAGGCAGTGGTGTATATAAATTGATGGATACAGCATTAAAACAAACAAATGCAAAGCCAGGATTTCAAATAGTTGAAAGAGAATATGGTGAAATTGAGCTGCACTCTCATGCTATTGACGATGTAGAAGAGGCTGGACAAGTGATTTTAGATAGTTGTGGTTTATCGATTAATGACCGTATCAAACCACAGGTGGTTTCTGAGCAAATCATATCAAATGTAGATCCCTACCAAGCCCAGTTGATTAATCGAGATAATCGGTTAGGTTCTATTGTAGTTCCTGGAGAAACGGTTTTTATTATGGAAGTAGAACCAGCAGCATATATCTCTATCGCTGTAAATGAAGCAGAGAAAAGTGCAGACATTAAACTGATAACTTATGATCCAGTAGGGAGATTTGGCAGAATGTATCTTTCGGGAACCACTTCTGAAATCAATGCAGCAAGAGAAGCGGCGATTGCCTCTATTGAAGGTATAACGGGTAGATAAGCCAAGAAAGAAGTGAGTAGACCTGTTAATAAAGGGCAAGCTCAATCAAGTAGGAGTAGGGTATGAAGATAAAAATTTATTTT
>SKID01000006.1 GCA_007116605.1 Tissierellia bacterium | reverse complement strand
CAACACTAAAGAATGTATTTTTTCTTCTGATAATTCTAATTTACTCAATAAGGCAGGTTCGGTAAGATTGGTTAAAATTTCTTTGTGCAGTTCATTTAAAGTAATTCGACTCATTTGCCCCTCCATCATCAATGATAATCTCATTTTATCATTAAACGATAAGAGCGTAAAGAGATTATCAACAGGACTCTTGGATTCAGTTTGTGTGTCATTCTGAAAACTGGTTAAAGGCATCTATTGATACGTTTAAAGCAAACTTGACATGTCAACCAGATGGGTTATAATAAAGACATTAGTAATGGTTTTGAAAGGATAAAAAAATGCCCAATACCCCTAGTTATGTGAAAATTAAAGATTATATTATTGAAAATATTAAGCAGGGTAAATATGAACCTGGACAAAAAATTCCTTCTGAAAAAGAACTCAGTCAATTATTCAATGTGAGTCGAATTACGGCAACAACAGCCATTAGAGATTTGGTATCTGAGGGCCTTGTGTTTCGCATTCAAGGTAAAGGCACCTATGTGGCTGAAAAGAGAGAGGAAAATATCAGAAGACACCAAACATTTGGATTTGAGCACAATAGTCCAGTAAATGAAGGATTTCATAAGACTTTAAGGAAAAGGAAAATCATTTGTGATGATGAAATCGCTATTAAATTAGGTTTCAAAAAACCTGAAGAAGTGTTTGAAATTGTCAGGAACAAAACGATTGATGGTCGCATAGTGGCCTTAGAATATATTTATTTGCCTGCTAAATATTATTTATCACTAAATATTGATAAAGAAGAACCTCATAGCATTCATGACCTTGTTGAAGCTTATTGTTTTTTGAAACAAGACAGAGCCAAGGTCTATGTTGATCCTTTGATGTTAAATCAAGAGGAAGCAGATTATTTAAATGTAAAAAAAAGTAATCCAATGTTATTATGGGAAAAATTTACTTACTCAGAAGAAGACATTGTGGTGGAGTATTCTAGAAATTTAATCAATACCGATTTTTATCGTTTTTATATGGATTTAGGAATTGATCATAGTGACATGTGACGAATTACAATAAATTATAAATACAGACAGTATATAAAGAATTTGCTTTTATATTATAATAAGGATAACAATTTCAAATAAAAGCTTGAGCATCCTCAATGATGGAATGCTCAAGCTTTTATAATTAGACGATGATAAACCATGACTCCTATCCAATAACTAACAGGATTGGTATTTTAGAGTAAGAGTTCTGTTAATCTTTCAATCTATAGGACATAATCTTAGATAGTTTGCTAAAATCTTTTAAACACCATATAACCAAAGAAAGTTTATTGTTGGTAGCCAGCATGAAAAGCTTTCATGTTAATAGCCACATGTTTTTCGGGCAGTTGGTCTTGTATAACACTTGGCCAATCAATCATATCTAGCTGGAGGTACTTAACTATTGCACCTAACAAGACCACATTCATACTTTTTGCATTTCCTAAGTCTTGGGCAGTTTTGAAAGCATTAAAAACATGCAAATGCTTAATTTTTTGAGAATATTCATTTAAAAAAGTATATGGATAAGGTGATATGCCCAGGGAGACAGTAAAAGGTTCGATCATATAGTCATTGACAATGAGGATACCATCTGGCTTTAAATAATCAAGCCATCGTAAAGCTTCGGATTTCTCAAATGCTACGATAATATCTGCTTGACCTTTTTCAATGACAGGTGAGAAAATCTGATCACCTACTCTTATTTGAGTAGTTACACTACCACCTCTTTGAGCCATGCCATGAATCTCAGCCATTTTTACATCATAACCTTGTTGTAAGAAACCATTAGATAAAATTTTTGAAGTCAAAATGGTTCCTTGTCCACCAACACCAGCAAGTAAAATATTCATGTTCTTTTTCATGCAAGATCACCACCCTTCTCTATTGCTTTAAATGGACATACTTGAAGGCAAACAGTACAACCATTACATTGTACAGAATCTATTTGAACTTTATTAACCTCTTGGTTAATTTGTAAAGCCGGACAACCTGTTCGAATACACGCTTTACAGAATCGACACTTATCCCAGTTGACTTGACATTTTTGGTGAGCTCTTTGAATTTGAATTTCTTTGATTAGAGCACATTCTCTTCGAGAAATAATGACATAAGGTTCGACAGCGTCAAAGCCTGCTTTGATTGCTTTCTTTGTTTCTTCTAAATTGTAAGGATCAATGACTACTAGGTTTTCTTTTTTGATACCACAAGCCAATACGAGATTTTCGATACTTAATTTATCAGCTATATTACCCATGGCACTTATGCCTGTACCAGGATTTTCTTGATGTCCTGTCATGGCGGTAATACTGTTGTCTAATATAATTGTTGTTATAGGAGTTTGATTATAAGTCATATTAATCAAACCAGTGATTCCAGAATGAAAGAAAGTTGAATCTCCGATTAATGCAAAAGGCTTTAATGTATCTTGAGAATCTGTTGCCCATTCATTAGCACGCTGAAAACCTTGTGCTGCTGTAATTGAAGCGCCCATGTCTATAGAGAGGTCCATGGCTTCAAATGGTGGTAAATAGCCTAATGTATAACAACCAATATCACCAGAAAAGAAAGCTTTCTTTTTATATTTACCTAACTCTTGGTATAATCCTCGATGAGGACAGCCTGCACACAAAACAGGTGGCCGCAGTGGTGCTTGTAACTCATTTTCATAAGTGGAAGTGCTAGGAATTTTTAAAAGTTTTTCACGTATCAGTTCGGGACTAAACTCACCACAGATAGGAAATAAATCCTTACCAATGCAGTGGATTCCCCAAGATTTAATTTGCATTTCCATAAAAGGTTCATTTTCTTCAATAACATAGAGGGTGTCAACTTTAGAGGCAAATTCACGAATTTTCATTTCAGGTAAAGGATTTGAGAATCCAATTTTTAAATAAGAAGCTTGATCACCCATGACTTCTTTGACATATTGATATGAAATACCGTTGCAAATAATGCCGACTTTTGTATCAAAATATTCTATGCCATTAAGGTCTGTTTTGTCAGAAAAAGAGGCTAATTTCAACAAGTTTTCTTCGATAACCGGGTGACGCTTTCTAGAGTGTGCAGGAACCATAATGTATTTCTCAGGGTTCTTAGAAAAAACCTTGACTTCAGGAACTTTTCGTTCGCCCATCATGACAGGAGACTTTGAATGACAGATTCTAGTGGTAACACGTATCATAACGGTTGTATCAAAGGTTTCACTGATTTCAAAAGCTGCTTTCATATAGTCAAGGCATTCTTGGGAATCAGAAGGTTCTAAACAAACAACTTTTGCAAGTTTAGAGAAAAGTCGATTATCTTGTTCATTTTGTGATGAGTGCATATTTGGTTCGTCAGCAGTAATGATAACAAATCCACCATTTGAACCGTGATAAGCGAATGACATAAATGGATCGGCTGCTACGTTGAGACCGACATGTTTCATAGATGCAAAAGAACGAACACCTCTAACTGCAGCTCCCATGGCTACTTCAGCAGCCACTTTTTCATTAGGAGCCCATTCTGCATAAACCCCTTCATATTGAGAGAAATTCTCCATGATCTCTGTGCTGGGAGTTCCTGGATAAGCTGATGCCACCAATACACCAGCTTCATAGGCACCTCTTGCCAGAGCCTCGTTGCCAGTCATTAATACTTTCATTAGATCCTCCAAACAGTTATTTATTTAATAAGATATGTTGACATATCAAGTTAACATTATTATAGTCAATTTCAACTGGCAAGTCAACCAAAATCGCTGATTAGTAGAATGCTTTATAGAATCAAGTTTCAACCACTTTTTTCCAAAAATAAGGACAAATTCCTAAAATAAGGAAAAACTAGGTTTTTATTAGTGACTAAAGGTACAATAAAGGCTTCTTTGGCAAGTGGGAGAGAGAAACAGTAGAGTCCATAGATGAAATTCGATACCCATAGAGGGCATTCCTGACACCATTGAAATCCAATATCCCTATTGATACACTAATAAAATTTTAGAAATAGCATAGGATTTGTGATGATACCAATCAAGGAGTAGTAAATAATATTGGCGAGAAAATTGCAAATGTTATTTTATAAAAGAATTTTTATAATCTGACAATAATGAATATGGAGAAAGTATGAAGCCAGTTATTGGAGTCACCACGAGCTATTTAGAAGATAAAGGCATTAGTTATCAGAGAATCGATCTTAGAAACATTAAAGCCATTGAATCCCAAGGAGCAATCCCATTTATTCTATACCAAACTTTAGACTTAACGATTATAAGGCAGTATATGGATTGGATAGATGGTATATATTTTTCTGGAGGGTGTGATATATGGCCTGCTTTGTTTGGAGAAGAACCAGAAGTTGGCATTAAAACTGTATATCCTGAAAGAGACCAATTTGAAATAGCTCTTTATAAAATAGCTGAAAAAAAGGATATGCCTGTATTTGGAGTTTGTCGTGGTGCACAACTAATGAATGTAGCTGCAGGAGGATCGTTGATTCAAGATATTCAGAAGCAAGTTGTAAATCCATTAGATCATTCCTCGTCAGGAATACCGGGTAGACATCCTTATCATCAAGTTAAACTAAAAGAAAACTCATTAATCAGGCAAATGCTTATAGAACAAGTGATGGGAGTTAATTCTCATCATCATCAATCGGTAAAAAAACTAGGTGAAGGATATGAAGTTTCAGCTTTTTCTAAAGATGGTGTGATCGAAGCGATTGAATCAAAAAATATGACATTTTCCCTAGGTGTTCAATGGCATCCTGAGGAAATGTATGAGACTTATCCTGTATTCAAAAATTTGTACCATAGATTTGTTGAAGAATCTAGCAGTTATCGCCTTCATCGAAAATAGGAGACTAGTATGATTGAGTATACAAAAATTGAGGGAAATGGAAACAATTTTTTAGTCGTAAATAATATGACTAGATGTTATAGCGATTTAGATTTAACTCAAATGGCTATTAGAGATTGTAATGTAAAAAAATCTATCGGTGCAGATGGTTTTTTAGTATTAGAT
>SKID01000039.1 GCA_007116605.1 Tissierellia bacterium | reverse complement strand
TTTCCTTTAGAAATCTGTATTTGGGTCAAATCAATTTCTGCATAGTCGTAATTCACAAATGCTTGATTTAATCTAGACGTTGATTCAATGGCAATGGTGTTAGCAACCACAATGGCATTTTCATTGAGATGGTTTTCTAACCATTGGAATATTGCCTCTATATTTTCGCTACCCCCACCAATAAATACTCGATCAAACTTTTTTTCTGGAAGATCTTGTGTGGCACTTCCTAAAATTGTTTTTAAATTGGGCACCTTAAATTTTTCTATATTTTGCTTAATAAGTTCTAATCGCTCCTGATTTTTCTCTATCACAGTGACTTCTGCCTCTGGATTCCATAGAGCAAAGGTAATGGCTGTGGCTCCTGTCCCCCCACCAATATCTAGTACTTGTTGTTTTCCTTTTAATTCCATTCGACAAGCGGCCAACATTCGTACTTCTTCCTTTGTCATCGGCGCATTGCCTCTTATAAAATCTGCATCTTTAATCATCGTTTTTTCTTCCTCTTAAAAAACTAGCTATTTACTCCTTCTATAAAATGAGTGAACTTTTTTATCACGACACACCCATTACTCATCAGATAAAATCACCACATTGATTTGACTGGTTCGATAGTTTTGACCTGTCTCTAATGTCATTTTTTTAATGGTTTCATGTTCATAAGATAAATTTTCTCCTATATACATCCACTGATAAACATGTTGAGCTTGTAAAGCATATTGGGCAATTTTTTCTGGTGTCCAATGCTGATCTGTTAAAAACGCAATACTATTAAATGGTTTTTCCATCCTTGGGATATAACCTTTCCTCCCATGAAAGCTTGTAAAGTAGGCATTCTCATAGCTCAGTCCTATGCGACTATACATATATTGGATTGAACTCACTCCTGGAATAATTTCTAGCACTTCTTTATCAAAGTGTCTTTTTATGTAATTGGTAAAACTATAAAAGCTAGCATCCCCTGAAACCAATACTGCTATGTTTTTGTTTTTTTTGTATCCTTCAATAATTTTAACGATATCAGTGTATGGACTCGTTAAAGGAATAAGCACCTGACTGCCTTTGCCAAATACGCTTAAATACCGTATAGCGCCTATGACCACATCTGCTGACTCCAGTGCTTCACGTCCTATTGGCAAAAGATACTTTTCGTGGCCAGGTCCCATGCCAATGATTTTAATTTTTTTCATGTGTAAATGTTGCCAATAAATTGGCGCCTCCTCTACTTTGTCCTAAAAAACCATAAACATTGCTAAAAATAATCACTTCAATATTTATTTTTCCTTGTGTTCTCAGTTGACAGTTGTGTTTTGCTCGTTCTGCAATTTTTTCAAATACAAAGAATCTATTTTTACCTAGTATTTCAATGGCTTCATCAGTGGTATTTGCACAAAGAATCCTTTCAATCTCATCTTTTGAGATGCCAGCTAGGGCCCCATAGGCAGCAATGGTTTCTAGTCTTCCGTCTCCATACTGGCTATGAGTTTGAAAAACACCGGCTGCTAATTTAGTTAACTTACCACAGTGACCGACAATCAAAATCTTTTCAAAGGCTAAAGCCACCGCATCATCTAGACAATCACCCACAAAATTACTTATTTTAACCATTGAATCAAGACAAACTTTTTGATCTTTTAAGTAATTCACGCCATAATTTCCTGGAGTAAAAATGATGGCTTTGCAGCCTTGTTCTTTTAATATTTTCATTTCTAATCGTAGGGAATCCTTTAAAGCTTCTTGAGACATGGGTTCAACAATACCAGTGGTCCCAATAATCGAAATACCTCCTTGAATACCAAGGCGTGGGTTAAAGGTTTTTTTAGCAATTGCCTCTCCTTCAGGTACCCATAAAGTAATGACCACACCTTTGTCTTTAGGCAAAACTGCCCTTACTTCTTTTTTGATCATTTCCATAGGTACCGGATTAATTGCCGGTTCTCCTATTGGCACTGAAAGTCCTTTTTTAGTCACTACTCCAATTCCTTGACCCGCTTTAATCTTAATCCCTGCGTCAATCCACTGTGCTTTTCCGTAAATATGAATACCATTGGTAATATCTGGGTCATCTCCACTATCCTTGATCACATAACATGAAGCTTCATCTTTATTGACATCACTGCCATGAACTTCTAATTGAAGGACCCATCCATAAGGCGTTTCAATAGAAACTTCCGCGGTTTTATCTTGAGTTATCAATGAGATTACGGCTGCCTTAGCTACAGCAGCGGCACAACTCCCTGTTGTATAACCATATCGAAGTTTTTTACCTTTTTTTTCGGTCCATTTATTCAACATGTCATCATTTTTAAAACAGCATTTACAATAGCTGCTGCTATGGTACTGCCTCCTTTTCTCCCATGAATGGTAATATAAGGCCAGTTAGTTTGCTGAGCTAAAGCCTCTTTCGACTCTTCTGCCCCTACAAACCCCACTGGAACACCAATAATAACAATCTCTCTTTTAGGTTGTTTTTCTAATAATTCAAGTAGCCGAAACAAGGCCGTGGGCGCATTCCCTATTGCAAAAATTTTAATTGTTTCATCATCAAAGGCTTTTTCTAAGGCAGCCATGGATCGGGTCATCTTCTGTGAAATGGCTTTTTCAGCAACTTCTCTATCATGAACATAATTCACTAACTCACATCCATGTTTGTTCAAGTTGTGTCGATTAACACCTGATTGAATCATCTGGGTATCAGTGTAAATTTTACATCCTTCCCCTATATAGGTTTTCATTTTACGAATAGGGTTATCATAGAAACGGATTAAATCTTCAAACTCAAAGTCTGCTGTTGTATGAATAATTCTTTTAATGACCGGTTGTTCATCTTCAGAAAAACCCTTGCTATTTTTCATTAAATTTTCAATGATTTCCATGCTTTTATCTTCAATGGCCGTCGGGTTTTTTTCATAATTCATGATATATCCTCCACATTAAGGTGCTTACTTATTCCTTTATTTAACTCTTATCCTTTTTTCGTTTTCTGATACATGATTGCTTTTTCATAAACAGACTCAATCCACGCCATTTGACTATAGTAATGCAAATGTCCATAATGACTGATCCCATTTCCTTTAACATAACCGCATTCCCATTTTTTGCTAATATTCCTTTTTTTGCTTTTATAAAGGGATAAGGCTTTAACTTCTTGAATACTATCTCTAGAACGGTGAAACTCATGTAGTCGTATTTCAGACTCATCCTCTCCATAGGGACATTCCTTCACAATTTTTGCAGTTGCATACCCAAATCGTTGTAGTTTTTGGGTCATTTGAGTATATCCTTTTAAATAACCTGTCATTTGGTAAGTTTTGCCTGTTAAATCTGTTAATTTTTCACATAAGTACATCATTCCCCCACATTCCGAGAGGTAGGGTAACCCAAGTTCTAGATGTTGCTTCAAATCTTTTCGAATAGCGGCATTATTCTCTAGTTCTTCAGCAAACATTTCGGGAAAACCTCCTCCCAGAATCACGAGGTCGAGGGAATCAGGGATAAATGTACTCTCGATGGGGCTGAAAGGAATGATTTCTCCACCCATCTCCTTCAACAAATCTATATTATCTTCATAGTAGAAGTTAAAGGCTTTATCATATGCTAAGCCAATGCGTATCGGTTGATACTTGGAAATATGAGGTGTTGAATATTTAACCGTTGTGCGAGTTTTTCCCAGTTCATAGAGTCCCTGCCAATCTAAGGTTTGGCTGAGTCTGCTTTTTACAAAGCTTAGTTTTTCAGTAAAATCATCCATTTCCCATATAGGGGTCAACCCTAGGTGTCTTTCTTTCAATGACAATTCTGGAATATTTTCCACATATCCATAGACCCTAATCCCTAATGTTTCTTCCACAACTTCTTTAAGGAGTTGGTAATGGGATTCACTCACCTGATTAAATATGACCCCTTTAATATTATTGCCTGGATCATAATCTATAAATCCTTTAATCAATGGAACCACGCTACCCGCCATACCTTTTCCGTTAACAACTAATACTGTGGGAACGCCAATCACTTGGGATAGGTAAGCTGTACTTCCAACTGGAGAATTCATTTCTTTACCGTCATAATAGCCCATTACCCCTTCGATAATCCCCATATGGCTGTCTATCAAATTTTTTTCGAATAAATAACGGTTTGTATTATTGTCTAAAATCCATGTGTCTAGATTTCTACTTTTACGTCCAGTGATCACGCTATGATAAGCGGCATCTATATAATCAGGACCTGTTTTATATGGCTGAATACGGATTTTTTCTGAAAGTACTGCCATAAGACCTAATGAAACCGTGGTCTTTCCAGATCCACTATGGGTTCCAGCAATGATGATTGATGGTTTCATAACTAATCGTCCTCCATTTTCACCCTGTTTTCTAAATGTATCGCTGTGCCATTTCCAATCAGGCGGCTTTCCATCGCCATATCTTCAGGAGATATACCTAAAAAATAATGATCATATATTTCTATAATGGTTCCATGAGTGACTACAACTATCGGCTCTTGATTTTTTTCTATCAATTGATTAATACAGTGAATGACACGATTCATCCCTAGGATGGTTTTTTCAGCACCTGGAAATTGTGTCAATCCTCCCTGGGAATGCCACATGGCCCATTGATCAGGATATTTGCTCTCAATTTCCATATAGGTCATGCCTTGCCAATCACCAAAATATAACTCTTTTAAATCCTCTACTTCTTCCACTGGTAGATTCCATTTTTCACCTAAAATTTTGGCAGAATTTTTAGCTCTCTCTAATGGACTTGTATAAATCCGATGCCAATTCTTAAAGTTTTTAAGTCTTTTAGACAACAAATGTATCTGTTGCACACCCTTTGGATTAATATTAATATCTAGTTGTCCTTGCATTCTTTTTTCGATATTCCAATCGGTTTGTCCATGACGAATCAGTGTGATTGACATTTTATCTCCTCAAAATAAAAACACCTTGCCGAAGACAAGGTGTGTATTTACATAAAAATAGACACTGACTTCCCTCCGAAGTAGTTGTTACATGCTCAATGGCAGGTCTCCTGGCT
>SKID01000177.1 GCA_007116605.1 Tissierellia bacterium | reverse complement strand
TGCCACCTGAATTTTAGAGACCCTTAACCAAGGGACTTCACAGTACTTATCTCCCATTTTAAGAAGTGGGAGCCTTAGCACTGTTAGTCATCGGATAAAGATAATAAAGAAAGGTGATGAATCATGTATGATTTAGTAATAAAAAATGGTAGGCTACCTGATTTTGAAAAGGACCAATTAGCGGTTAAAGATATCGCTATCAAACAAGGTTTAATAGTGGATATAGGCGAGTCCATTGGCTCTGGAAAAGAAATAATAGATGCTCGTGGATTAATTGTGTCCCCAGGATTTATTGATATTCATATGCATGAGGAAGTGATCGGCCATTCTAAAGATGGAGATGATTACGATATTGCTAATAAAATGCTAGCCATGGGAGTGACGACAGCAGTGGGTGGAAACTGTGGCAACAATAGACAAAACACAAAAGATTTTATGGATTTTGTCGAAAATAAAGGTGCACCTATCAATTATTTAACTTATATAGGACATAACTTTTTGAGAAATCAGTTAGGTATAGATCCTTATGAACCGGCAACTAAGAGCCAAATTGAAAAAATGAAAGAGCAAGTTAAAATTGCCATTGATCAAGAAGGTTCCATAGGAATTTCCTTTGGAATTGAGTATTCTCCCGGTATTACTTACGATGAACTGGTGGAGATAGGAGGTGCTTATGAAGGACAGGCACTATTGTCTGCCCATTACCGTCGTGATGCAGATGGTGCTATTGAGTCTATAAAAGAAATGATCAACATCTCAAAAGACACGAAAAAACCTATGCAAATAGCACACATAGGCAGTTGTTCTGCATTTGGTCATATGAAAGCATCCTTAGAACTCATTCAAAAAGCAAGAAATGAAGGGTTAAGCATCGCTGGAGATTGTTACCCCTATGATGCTTTTAGCACAAGAATTGGAAGTGCGGTATTTGATGATGGTTGCTTCCAAACTTGGAACAAATCATACGATAGTATTTTATTAACTGAAGAACCTTATAAGGGGAAGTATTGTGATGAACAACTGTTTAAAAAAGCCAGAAAAGAATATCCTCAGATGCTAGCAGTGGCTTTTGTGATGAATGAACTAGAAGTTATCGAAGCCTTACAAGCACCCTTTATTTATGTAGCTAGTGATGCATTGATGAATAAAGGGCAAGGGCATCCAAGAGGTGCAGGCACTTTTCCAAGAGTCCTTGGAAAATACGTACGAGAACAAGGCAATTTAACATTACTAGATGCATTAAAGAAAATGACCTATTTACCGGCCCAAAGATTAGGATTGAATCAAAAAGGACAGGTTAAGGAGGGCATGGATGCAGACTTAGTGATATTCGACGAGAATCGAATAATTGATCGTGCCACTTTTACAGAACCTGCCCAGGCACCTAGAGGCATTGAATATGTTATTGTCAAAGGAAACATAGGCATGAAAAAAGGGCAAATGATTCATTCTAGATTAGGAACGCTAATCAAAAGACAGACATTAAAGGGTTAAACATTAAAAAAGGACTAAAGCTTAGTTTAAATTGTCAGTAAAAGACTTTTGGGGTTTAGATAGCATTTGAATACTGCTATTAGTGATCGTATTAACAGGACTCTTGGATTCAGATGGCGTTTAAAAGGCCACCTGAATGTTAGGGACTCTTATCTATGGACTTTATAGTACTTTTTAAGAAGTGGAAGTCTAAGTACGATTAGTCATTGTATAAAAATATGACGTATTTTTGTGGAATACGTCATATTGCTGTGGTATAATTGAAAAGGTTTATTCAATGATAAAAAATTGGGGACCTGCACAAGGATTAATATTTTTAAGCGGATTAAATTGTTGATGTAAGACAATCATTAAAACATCATCCATCAAATTAATAATCATATATGGGAGTGTCAAATGGCTAAGAAAAAAAGTAAACCACTAAAAAAAACAGAAAAAGTAAAAGAGTTATCGTGGTATTATCTGGCCCCTATTCTCTTTATTGTGGCAATTGTTCCATTAATTGTTTTTGGACGCGTTTTAGAAATTGAAGGATTAGAAATGTTAAACTGGAAAGGGGGTAGTACGAGCATTGACTTTTTCAGTTACTACAAGTCAGTTTATTTTGTGGCTGCTTCCTTTATCTCATTTATTTTAATCGTTCTTTTACAAATCACAGGACAATTTAAGATTTTAAAATCAAAATACTATATTCCATTAGGGATTTATGTGGTGTTTGTGGTATTATCGTTTATTTTTGCAGATGATAGAACGGTGGCTTCTAGAGGTTTTATAGAATTATTCCAAGGAGTCTATGTTTTAGTAGGATATGCGTTAGTGATTGTAGCAACTATGAATTTAGTTCAAAATGAAAAACATGTAAAAATCACAACCGGTGCCTATGTTTTCGTGGGAATCATTACTGCCTTGATTGGCATTAGTCAGTATTTTGGATTTGATTTTTTCAGAACCATGTTTGCCAGGCATTTGATTTTGCCTGAATATCTCCACCATATTGCAGAAAGCTTAGAATTTACATTTGGTAAGTATACGATTTATGCCACCATGTATAACACAAATTTTGTAGGTAGTTTTGCAGCTTTATTGGTCCCAATATCTCTTGCCTTATATCTTTTTGCACAAGATAAAAAATGGATTGCTTTATCAGCAGTATTTACTGCATTGATGGTCTTTGTGTGGTTTGGGTCAAACTCAAGAGCTGGTCTAGTAGGGGTCACATTGGGATTAATTGTGTTTGCTGTTATGTTCCGAAAAATCTTAAAGAAAAACATTAAAAAAATCACCATACCTGTAGCCCTTATTATTGTAGTGATGGTGATACTTAATACAGTTTCTGATGGACGAGTAATGAATCAAATCACCCGATTAAGTTTAAGACAAGAAGCAAGTCGCATTGAAGCATCTACCCGTGTGAGATTTGAAGACATTCGTTTTGAAGGGAATCGCGTATCCATAATCACTGATGACCAAAGCTTGGTTGTCTCCTATGATGGTGAACAAATGATTTTCACAGATTTGGAATTTAATCCTTTAGCTATTGATGTTCAAGCTAATGAAATACGATTTGAAGATTCAGACTTTGCATCTTTTAGAGTGATCATGGAAGAAGAACAAGGACGCTTCATTATAAGAGCTTACCACCAACGGTTCGAAATCTATTTTACTGAAACTGGTTTTCGCATGGCAGGCTCAGGAGGTGTCTTAGGAGTCACCGAGTATCCACCGAGAGTAAAATGGATGGATGGATTTGAAACTTTTGGATCCAGCAGGGGCTATATTTGGTCACGTAGCATTCCTATGCTAAGAGACACCTTAATCATTGGTCATGGCCCTGATATGTATGCCATTATGTTTCCCCAAAGGGATTATGTTGGAAAGAGCAACTCATATGCGAGTCCGTCGATTATAGTAGACAAACCCCATAATATGTTTTTGCAAATTGGTATCAATACAGGGGTTATTTCTCTAATTGCCTTATTAGTTGTTTTAGCTTGGTATCTTTGGGAAAGTTTCCGTTTGTATTTCAAAAAAGAATTGACTACCTTTACTGACTACATGGCTATTGCCTGTATGGTGGGAATTATTGGCTACTTAGGAGCGGCATTCTTTAATGACCAAATTATTTCAGTAGCGCCACTGTTTTATGTGATGATTGGCTTAGGCATTGCAATTAATCGCATCAATCAGAAGCAAATAGAAAAAATTAAAAACTAAACAATCACTCGAAAACAGGGACTAAATTGAAACAGTAATGGCGTTTCAATTTAGTCCCTGTTTTATTTTTAATCAAAATCCTAAAGAGCGATACCACTAAAATGATTTAGGTTCAAAATAACGCATTTTAATAGCATTGACATGATTCTCATATCGATGAATAGTGCCTGTTTCAAAGGAAGCGTTCTCGATGACCAGAGAGACTGTATCATGGAGATCTTTTGGTGGAGTCCCCGAAAGTAATATTTTCCCAAGGCTGTCGATTCTCGTCACAGATGCTTCAACACCCTTTTGAAACAATTCAGAATAAGATAAATTAAATGTCACTGTGTTATCACAAGGATGGCACCAAGGTTTCTTTTGTAAGTTCATATAATCTTCTTTAGCATCTAAAGGGGTATGAGACTGAATAAATGCTTTAGATAAAGCAAAGGGCTTTCCAATTAATTTATCAGCAAATAGGGCCAATTTGCTTTTAATACCTGAGGAATCTTGGAAAAGGGGCAATAAAAATGAAAAATCTTTCCAACATACTTCAGAGGTTTCCAAAGGAAATGTTTGATTCCATATTTGACCAAAAACATGGTGGTGAATATCTTGTATGGCTTTTAATGAACGAGTATCAATATTGGTGATTTTTTTAGTGTCAAAGTGAATAGGGTTTATGTTAAAGCACTGTTGGCTGTGTAATACATCCAGTATGACTTCGTACTTTTTGTGCAAATTTCCATTCAATCCCGAGTAATAAAAGATAAATGGGTGTGTGATGCTGTCTAAAGCATGGTGGCACAAATAACCCATAATATAAGCAAAATGTAGATTTTTATTGATATCTTCAACTTGTGTAAAGAATGAAGAAAGAAGGGCAGTAAAAAACACATTCGTTTCATAGCTATGGATGTATTCTCCAAACTTTGAATAACCTCGGTTTTTTTTCCAGGGAAGATGACCATGGTACAAAAAAAGGTCGGGTCCTTGGCATCCTAGGGCAAATAAGGTGGCATGGTTTGTGAGAATCTGTTGAATATCCTCAGATACTTTTGAGGTGGCTTCAACTCCACAAAGGTAATGGTTAATAAAATCAGACATAAAACCTCCTTTAACAGTATTTACTATCATAGTATATATTACTATAAAAGAAAAGGGAATGGGATGTGTATTAATATACATTTAACATAGAATTAACATGCTGTGGCAAAACTGTGGATAAGTCTGTGGATAATGTGCACAACTTAGATATATAAAGATAAAGAAAGGATAGGTGAACATTGTATACAAAGCTTATCGAACATATGAATCCATTGTAAACACTGGGTTTAGTAGTTTTATA
>SKID01000001.1 GCA_007116605.1 Tissierellia bacterium | reverse complement strand
TGTTGTACACCCTTTCTCAATCCCTAGTCTGATAGATAGATAATAGACGTCTTGCATTTCTTCTGCTTGGGTATACCAATGATATAGGCCTATCCGTAACATATTTCGGCTTTTACTGACCATCGCTTTTTTTCTTTGTCTAGGGGGTTTATAGTCTAATTTCTCTGCGATTTCCAGTATTTTTTTGCGTTTTTCATCGGCTATTGATAAAGTATCATCATAGTTTAAGACTCTTGATACTGTCGCTTGTGAGACTTTTGCTTTTTCTGCTATTTCTTTTATACTTGCCATTTTTGCCTCCTAGTCTATCATTGTCTGTTTCGTTTTGATCTGTTTTATTATTGACCCTTGTGAGTCAAAAAATTAAAAAGATAGTCTTATCTGACTTCTATATTTTATCATAAACAGGTAAATAAAGTAAGTAAATTTTACTAAATTGCAGTAAAAAAACCCTGTGCAATTAAAATGTGTTTAATCTCCATTTCTAATTGCACAGGGTTTTTTAATTTTTCTGATCTATTGGCCGATTGCCTTTACAAGAAAATTATGAATACTGTCCATAAGTTTAAGGTCTAAATCTTGAACTTTAAAACGATCAACCCTTTCATAAAATGCCTGGTTGATTTCATAAGGAATGGCTTCATTATGTTCTTCATAGAGATTTCGATAGGCTTGATTAATGGTTTCAATGTAAGCAATGGCCTCTTCAGATCTAAAAATATTATTGTGACCATTTCTGTTTTTATGAGTTAAGGGTGTTATGACGGTATTCTCGTTGGTGATATTTCTCTGAGAAATCAGTGCACTGCCATTAAAATCAACCACATCATCTTCAGTTCCGTGTAAGATATATACGGGTATTGATTGATTATTGATGCCATCAACACCTGTTAAAGCCATAACCTCACCAAATAAATATCTTTGATATAGCCATAAAAAGGGTTTTTGGACTTCTATCATACTCCCCATCATCCGTCTACCTTGTTCCATAATCATATCCATGGCACTATTAGCGGCAGACACACTGACCACTCCTTTAATGTCATGATCATAATTTAGAATTGCTGTTACTGCGTATCCACCCCAACTATGTCCAAATAGTGCCAGCGGTAACTGAGATAGCTCATCATGGTCATTGATAAAGTTTAGTGCGTGATCTAAATCCACAACAATTTGAGGAAATCCTATGGTGCTATGCCCTTCGCTATCAAAACTACCTGTAGCATCGAAAGCAAAAACTCTCCAGCCTTGATCTACAAAATAACGTATTTGAGGCAAATAACTATCGGCACCGCCACCTAATCCATGGACAACCACTAATAATTTATCAGCTGTTTGTTCGCCATATAAATAACCTTGTAAGCGATTTGGTCCTGAGTGAAAATGCATTTTTTCTCTTGGATAGTCTTGTTGAATATCTTCATATCTTAACGAAGCAGTAATGGTTTCATCATGCCTTGGAAACTGGGGAAACTGATAATCATAAATCATTTTAACAATGAAAATAGACACTAAAGAAAAAACTACTACAAATACGGCCAAAGCATACAGCATATTTCTAAGACGTTCTTTTTTTGTTTTAACGTTTTTCACATCATCCTCCTAAATGGGTAATACCATACTCCAAAGATTGTATCACACCCAAAAAGAATCCACAAATAAACATTCCATTAAAGGATTCTAGATGAAGATGGTCCATCAAGGGTCATCTAAATCAAAGATTTCTTTTGGTCAATGGCCTCTATTAACTGTTTGGCAATTTCTACACAATCTCCAACAACTTGATAATCCGCAATGCCAAATATAGGGGCTTCAGCATCCGTATTGATGGCAATGATGGTTTCAGCTTTTGATATGCCTGCTAAATGTTGTATCGCACCAGATATCCCAAAAGCAATTAATCTTTTTGGAGCTATTGAAATGCCTGTCTGACCGATTTGATATTGGTATTCGCTCCACCCTAAATCGACTAATGGTCTTGATACGCCTAAACTAGCCCCTAACTTGTCTGCTAGTTGTTTGATAAGTTTTAAGTTTTTTGCAGAGCCAACTCCTTTGCCTGCGACTAAAATAAAGTCAGCCTCTCTTAGTGAATGTGTGTCTTTTTCATAGTGAGTAGACAACAATGTGATCCCATAGTCTGTACTCCAATTAAAAGGTATTGAAATGACTTTAGGTTTTTGAGAAGCAACTTCTTGTATCGTCATCACCCCTGGTCTAACGGTGGCCATTTGAGGTCGATGGTTTGGACAAGTTATGGTGGCCATTAAGTTGCCTCCAAAAGCAGGTCTTGTTTGTTCTAATAATCCTGTTTCTACATTGATTTTTAGTTCCGTACAATCGGCTGTAAGTCCAGTATTGACACTAGCGGCTACCCTAGGGGCTAATGATCGGCCATAAGCCGTTGCTCCAATCAAAAGGATATTAGGCTTAAGTTTTTTTGTGATTTCAATGATTGCATTCGCCACTCCATGTTCTTTTTCATAAATATGAAAATCTCCATTGATTGCATAAATTTGATCTACCCCATACTGGTTGAATCCATTAATGAAACGATTAGCCCCTTCTCCTACTAAAATCACTGATAATGTCTCTTGTTGGGTATTAGCAAGCCTTCTTCCTTCACTAATTAGCTCATAAGATACTGGCAAAACTCCTTCACGGTCATATTCTACAAATACCCAGATACCATGGTGACTGACATCACCATTTTCTTTTTTTGATTTTTCAATTGTGATCGCGTTGACTGGACAAGCATTAACACAAATACCACAGTAGATACAGTTGCCATTTTCATAAGCCTTTCCGCCTATCATTTCTAATGCCTCGACTGGACAGGGTTGAATGCATTGACTGCACCCCACACATTGATCTGTATTTATTTTTAATCCTGACAATGCCACACCTCCTCAATTAGGCCCATGATTTCTTTTGCTTGTTGTGACTCTGTCCCTTGAATGGCTTTTACCACGGTCTTCTTTTCAGGGATAAATGTTTTGACTACTTGGGTTGGCGATCCTTCAAAACCAATCTTTGATGGATCTGCTTTTAATGCCTTTTGATCCATAATCTTGATTTCTACTTTTTCACTTTTTAAAATAGCCTCTATGGATGGTAATCTAGGCATATTTATATCTTTTTCTAAGGTAATGACTGCTGGCAAAGTAATTTTATAGACTTGTGTTCCCCAATCAGTCTTTTTTTTGCACATCAAACTATTTTCATTTGATTCTAATATTTCAATGACATCCGATAGATGTGGTAAATCCAGTATTTCTGCTAATTCAGGACCAATTTGACCTGTATCACCATCTATCGCCATTTTGCCACAAATAATGAGATGATACGGTGATAATTGCTTAATGCCTTTTGATAAGGTGTATGCCGTTGCTAAAGTATCTGATCCAGCAAATTGTCTATCTGTTAAAAGCATCCCTAAATCTCCACCTCTGCTGATGGCTTCTCTGAGCAACTTTTCTGTATCTGGAATTCCCATACTTAAAACACTAACTTGACCCCCATGTCTTTCTTTTAGCTCTACAGCCTGCTCTAATCCAAATAAATCATAGGGATTAATCACTGAAGACTTGCCTTCTCTAATAATCGTATGGGTAATAGGATCTAAGCTGACCTTGTTAGATGAAGGCACCTGTTTAACACAAACAATGACATGCATTTTAATCCCTCCCTTTTTTAATTTCAAATAAATTCCCTGTGTTGATTAACCCTTCTGGATCAAAATTTCTTTTAAGCTTAGCCATTTCTTCTATGGCCTGTTCATCATACATTCGCTTTAAATAAGGTGTTTTCAGTTTACCCACACCATGCTCAGCTGAAACAGCGCCGCCAAGAGTGACCACTTTTTTTGCCCATTGGGTATAAATCCCTTGCCCTTTCTGATAATCTTCTTCTGTTTTTGGAATAATATTAACATGTAAATGATTATCTCCTATATGTCCCCAAATAGCTGATCTCAGTTGCTTATCTTTTAAGTCTTTTCGATAGGTGGCCATCATTTCAACGAACTTGTCATCAGGAACCGACATATCTGTTCCTAGTTTGGTAATATTAGGATATTGTTTTCGTGACTCATCTATTAACATATTGACACTTTCTGGCACTGCATGTCTGAAAAAAAGCAAGCTATCCCTATCGGATTCATTACGCGCTACCCAGCTGTGTTTTGAATCCATGCCAACTGCCTTCATAGCAAGCCCAATTTGTTCTAACTTTGATAATGCTTCTTGATCATTATCACAATGAAGTTCTAAATAAAGAGCTCCTTGCATATGCTTGTCTACAGGTTTTAATTTTTCAAAAGCAGGATTTTTTTCTTTTTGCTGTCGTAAAATTTTAAGTGCATCTTCATCAAAGAACTCGTATGTTGTAACCCCTTTAATCATACCCTTTGTAGAAACAACAAAGTCGATTACTTGTGTTTCTTGTTTGAAAAAGCAAGTGACACCCCAAATGACTTTGGGTTGTGGAATTAATCTTATATCTACCTCTACAATAATTCCTAAAGTACCATCTGATCCAATAAAGATATCTATTGGATCCATATTATCGTGCACATAATAACCTGATGCGTTTTTTGCATTAGGCATCTTGTAATTTGGTAATTTGATTGTGAGTTTTTTTCCTTGATCTGTCATTAAAGTGAGTCTTCTTTTACATGCAAAGCTTTGACCTCTTTTTAAGGTCAATGTATCACCATCATATAGCACTATTTTTAGACCATTGATATAATTTCTTGTTGAGCCATAAGCATAACTTTTTGCTCCTGAAGCATTGCAGGCAACCATGCCTCCAATTGTGGCGGATGTCTCAGTTGGATCAGGTGGAAAGAAAAAATCACCCTCTTCTTTAAATGTCTCAAAGATTTTTTTTGATGATTCATTCCAATGTTCATTCATCAGTTTTTTGTTTTGAATCATTCGGTTGAGTTGAGATAAGACAACGCCCCCTTGCACTTTCAAAATATATTCTTGATGATCATTCATTTCCATTCCAAGGACATGTGTCATTTTTGAAAGGTTCATAAT
>SKID01000355.1 GCA_007116605.1 Tissierellia bacterium | reverse complement strand
TTGAGCTCTTTAAAAGCTGAGGGCGGTATTATGACATTAGAAGATTTAGCAAATTATGAAGTAGAAATTAGAGAACCTGTTAGAACCACTTACAGAGATCATGAAGTTGTGTCTGTTTCACCGTCAAGTAGAGGTGGTGTTGCGATTCTACAGTCCTTAAACATGGCAGAATTTTATGATATCACATCAATGGGTCATAACACTAGCGAAGCATTAAATGTTTGGGCAGAAATATTTAAGCTAGCTACCATTGATTCTTATTCCTATTTGGGGGATATTGCGAACTATCAAAGATATGCAGATATTATGGTATCTAAACCGTATGCAAAAAGCAGAGTAGCATCAATAGACTTAGAAAACCCAACACTCATTGCTGCAAAAGGACGTCCAGATGAAGAGTCTGCAAGTACTACGCATATGGTGGTAACAGATCAATTTGGTAATGCAGTCTCAATGACGAATACCTTAGGACATTACTTTGGTTCAGGAATTACAGTTAGAGATTGTGGTTTCTTGTTGAATAATCATACTTTGAATTTTTCATCAACTCTTTGGCCAGTTAATTTCCCAGAAGCAGGTAAACGAGCAAGAAGTACCATGGCACCGTTACTAATTTTTGATGAAGATGGGGATTTCATGGCAGCGGTTGGAACACCTGGAGGATCAACGATTCCGCATATTAACGCCTTAATTGTCAGTGGACTTATTGATTTTGGAATGGATATACAAGAAATTATTAATGCACCTAGAATCTTTCAAGATTATTTCGGTCCTCTGGAGTTAGAAAGAAGTTTTGATTCACAAACTGTTGAAGAACTACAAATAATAGGACACCAGACTTTTGTTCACGGATCATATGGATCAGTGCATGGCATTGTCTATGATAAACAAACCAATACTTTTAGAGCAGGAGCTGACTTTAGAAGAGATGGTAAAGCGTTAGCTTATTAATGGGGGTGAAATTAATGAAAAAATATTTGTCAATTATATTAGTTATTAGCCTAGTATTATCCAGTTTTACAGTTGCTTTTGGGACACCAAAAGATGTTTTAGGGACAGATTTTGAAGAAGCAGTAGCAGCGATGACAGCATTGGGAATTATTGATGGATTTCCTGATGGCACTTACAGAGCCAATGAAACGGTTACGAGAGCTCAGATGGCTAAAATGTTAATTGTGGCCTTAGGATATGGAGAGGTAGCAGATAATTTGCAATCTCAGTTTAAAGATGTGAGAGGTCATTGGGCAGAATCATATATATCATTAGCATCAGATTTGGAGATTATTCAGGGTTATCCTGATGGTTCGTTCAAACCTAATAATAAAGTGTCATTTAATGAAGCCATTACAATGACTATGAGAACGTTAGGGTATGTAGATGAAGGACTAATTGGTAAATGGCCAACAAATTATTTAATTAAAGCTTATGACTTAGAATTGCTAAAAGATGTAACCATGTCATCAAATTACGCCGATCGTGGAAATGTTGCTAAAATTATATTTAACGCACTATATAATGAGTACGTTGAGTTAAATGAGAACGGTTTATTTGTGGTGAATGCTAAAGGTGAAAAACTGATACAAAAGCTTGTGTCAACAGAAGAAGTGTTTTTAGAGTATAGTGATGTTTATGGTGAAGAAAAATTAGCTTCAACGATAAGCTTAGAGGATTATGTATTTCAAAATGTTGTTGTGTATAAAAATCGAGTAGGTCAAATTGTACATGTTGAAAGGTCACTTTCTAATGTATTAATGGGTAGAATTAATAGCACTTCAACAGGGACCAATATACGTATTGAAGTGGAAGGAAGACAAGTTTATCAAAATATTCCTTTAGATGAAAACACAAGAATTATGTATAATGGTTTCTATGGGGGTCAAGATGACCATACAGGAATCACAAGTGGTGGTACCATTGATATTGTATGGCAAGATCGAAATGGCAATGGACAAATTGATAGTGGTGAAGTTGACAGTATCATCATTGAAAAGTTGGACAATAAATTTGTAGTAACGGATGCCTTTGATAGTTCTAATTTTCAGATTAGAGGAAGAAAACCGTTTGCTTTAAACGCATTTGAAACAATTGTAATTCCAAAGACTCAGGATGATAGTGGCAAAGATGTGGTTGACTCAGACAAATTAATCATAGGTGGAGATGCAGAAACTCTAGAAGATATCCAACCGAAAGATATCTTGTATGTGTATAATTCAAGAGATGGCAAACAAGTTCAAATTCGTTCCATCAGAGAGACTGTGACAGGTGTAATCGAAGTCATTACTATGGATAACAGAATTGAAACTTCTTCTGCGTCGGGAAGAGTGGTCATTGATGGAAAAATTTACACCCTGGCTTCAGCTTTGAGACCTTATTTTGAAGGGTATGCTAACAGATGGGCAGTCAATCCTGAATCAACACAAGACAAGTTTGTCCCTGGTGCAGAAGTTGTTTTGTTACTAGATGATGTAGGCTATGCATATTCATTTTTCTTGCTACAAGAAGCTGAAGGACCTGATCATATTGGAATGGTTATTGCGACCAAGCAGGGAAGCATCACAGAACAAGATAATGGTTTTGTAGGGGATGAGTTTAACCTGTTACTTCCACAAGTGCAATTGGTGAACCAAGAAGGAAAAATCCAAACTCTAACAGTTGATAAAGATGCGGCTGGTGTTGTTCATGGAACACCTGTTTTCGACGTTGGAGATAATACTACTACAACGGCTCTAACCATTAATGTGGATAGAAAAGATATTATCCAGTATAAGGTGGACGAAGCTGGGATGATTACATCTATTGTTAAAAAAGATTTAGACACTCTTTTGAATGATGTAGAAACAAATAAGAGAATCAATGTTGTTGGTGGTAAGTATATCATCGACGATCAAACTTTAATGTTCGATGCCATAGGAAATGCTCGGCTTTGGAAGACATTAAGTTTAAAAGAGATTCATAATCGATTGACAGGAGTAGCGCTTCTAAGAGATAATGGTTTTTCAGTTGATATTATGAGAATTGACGAAGGAGAATACACTACACCGGTGAGTGAAGGTGTCTTTGCAGTCATTCAAAGCATGTCTTTTGCTCTAAATGATAACAATAAAGAAATTGCACAAGTCCGTGTTTACGAATCTGGAATGACTAAAACATACAACACGGATGAAAACAATAGCAGAACATTACTTAATCTAAATAATGAGTTTTTCGAGCTTGTTTTAAACGAGAAAAATGAAATTGCTGGAATCAAGCAAGTTGAAGAAAAAAATGATAATGTTGAAAATGTTTTTAAACTTTCAAGAATTAAAGGCGTTTACAACGAAAACAGCTTGATTAGCGTGAGTTTGTTAGATGATGAATTTAATGAAATGCAAGAACGATTCAAGCCATTGGCTGATGATGTAGTTATTTATCGATTGAACTATAACGGTAATGAATTAGAGAGTATTACTGTGGGTAGCCAATCAGATTTAGTTGAAGGACGATTAGTTAAAGGATATGATCTCAGAGTAGACAACAACGAAGTCTATGATGTTGTGTTTGTTGCAACCAATAAAGAGGTTACTATGTCAAATCTGCCTGTTTTTATGGTTTATGACATTGCATTTGCAGATGGAAGTGGAACAGCAGAAGATCCATATATTATCATGACAGCCAGTCACTTGAGAAATGTGAACTCTGATTTAGAAGCTTACTACAAGCTTATGAGTCATATAGATTTAGAAAGCATTGAAAATTGGACACCAATTGGGGACAATTCTAGCACATATGACCGATTTAAGGGTTATTTTGATGGAAACGGCTATACAATTAGTAACCTGACCATAACGGGTTCAGCTGATGCTGTTGGATTATTTGGCCGTATAGAAAATGCTACAATAAAGAATTTAACCCTTAATAATGCCCAAATTATTGGTGGAGAATACACAGGAGCACTTGTGGGATGGTCAACAAATGGACTGATTATTAATTGTCATGTGAATGGTGTTGTTCAAGGAACTAGTAGGGTTGGTGGTTTAGTAGGACATGCATTTACTTCAAGCATTGAACAATCTAGTGCCAATGTGGATGTCACAGGGACAGCCTCTAACAGTCAAAGTATAGGTGGTTTAGTCGGTAACAGTCAAAACTCTAGCTTTTCAAAGTGTTATGCTACTGGAAATGTCACAGGAATAGGCGCGAGTTCAAGGCGTCTAGGCGGATTAGCTGGTCGAGCATGGGAAGGAGACAGTTTTGTTGATAGTTACGCAACAGGTAATGTGAGTGGGAATACAGAAATTGGTGGTTTGATAGGCTATTTAAGAAATAATGGCACCATTACCAATAGCTATTCAACAGGTGAAGTTTCTGGAAATACTAGAGTAGGTGGATTGTTAGGATGGTCATTTGGAGTCACATTACCAGATGCAGTTACGGACAGCTATTGGGATACAGAGTCATCTGGGACAGCTGATTCGAGAGCAGGTGAAGGAAAGACTACAGCTGAAATGCAACAAGTAGCAACATTTGACAGTTGGAATACGAGTATATGGGTGATTGTAGAAGGAAGTTATCCTTCATTAGTCTGGGAATAAATAGTTTAGCTTTTGAGATTATTGAAAGTAGAGTGATACCATAATATTTGAGGTGACTCATCAATAGCCACCTCAGAACATACTATTTGTGTTTGAAAAGAATGATTATACCCTGTGACCAATCGTGGTAAGATAGAACTTCTATAAGTAGAAGAGAAGCATATGAGAATTACAGAAGATGGGTTTTGAGATGTAGTTGATGTTTTATACGTCAGCTAAAAACAAGAACCTTTTTGATAACGATTTAATAAAAAGGAGTTTTTTATGAAAAAATTAGCGATAGTATTAGTGTTGATGTTAACATTTTCTTTAGTGGTTGGTTGCTCAGCAAATGAGCAGCCACCAGCAGCAGAAGAACCAGCAGCAGAAGAACCAGCAGCAGAGGAACCAGCAGCAGAAGAACCAGCAGCAGAAGAACCAGTAGCAGAAGAACCAGCAGCAGAGGAACCAGCAGCAGAAGAACCAGCAGCAGAAGAACCA
>SKID01000246.1 GCA_007116605.1 Tissierellia bacterium | reverse complement strand
GATTTAAGTGGCATGCAAAACTTTTATGAAAATGAGTGTGATTAACAGGACTCTTGAATTCAGATGGCGTTTAAAATGCCACCGGAAAGTGAGAGATCGTTATCTATGACCGTTACAGTGTAAAAAATAATTATCGGGCACTCTGTTCTATAATAATAAACAATCGAATGAAAGATTTAATTAATGTTTTAGATAATAATAATTTTAGAATTAGTTTGTAACTTATTCATGTTATCAGATATAATAAGACTAATGATAAATTTTAATGGGAGAAAAGAGATGTCTAAAGAAAAAATATTAATCGTTGAAGATGAAAGAGAAATTGCTGATTTAGTTAAAGATTATCTGTTGGACGAAGGTTATGAAGTATTCACAGCTTATGATGGAGAAGAGGGGTTAAGTCAATATCATCGCATTAAGCCAGATTTAGTCATTTTAGACATTATGCTACCAAAGGTTGAAGGAACAGAAATTGCGAGAACCATTAGATCAAAATCTTCAATACCGATCATTATGTTAAGCGCTAAGACAAAAGATATTGATAAAATTATAAGCTTAGGTCTGGGTGCAGATGATTATATGACGAAACCATTTAGCCCAAGTGAGTTAGTAGCAAGAGTTAAAGCCCATATGAGACGATACTTTCTATTGTCAAAACCCAAATTAGATGATAAAGAAGTTATCTATCAGGGTCGATTGACGGTGCATTTAAACAACTATCAAGTCCTATTAGATGATGAAGTGGTATATTTGTCAGCAAGAGAATTTGAAGTACTTAGGTTATTCGTAACAAACCCTAATCAAGTCTTCTCTAGAGAGCAAATTTTCAATTTGGTATGGGGTTTTAACGAGTATGGAGATATCAATACTGTCACAGTTCATATTAAGAAAATCAGAGAAAAGATTGAAAAAAATCCAGCAGATCCACAAATGATCAAAACAGTATGGGGGGTAGGATACAAGTTTGTTGGAGAGGGATCATGAGACTGGGTTTAAAAAGACAATTGATTATTGCATTTATTATTTGTATCATCACACCTGTTATAGTCACAGGAGGTCTTATCAAGACAGTGATTGACTATGTGAATACAGAACCTGAGTTTGAACATTTGGCCCGTGTTGATCGGTTTTTTGAAGATATGACTGCTATATTACAAGATAACCATCATCTCTTAAGTCAAGATAATCAAGTTAGGCACTTGATGCAAGATTATTTTGATCGATTTGATTCGGACTTAATTATTATTTCTAGAGATGATCGTATTTTGTTTGACTCTAACAATAGCAACGCTTACGAACAAAATATCAAGGGTTACTTTGACATTAGGTATGGCGCAGACTTATCATTAAGAACAGGAAACTCATCTGATGTAAGGTATATCAAGCCTATTATCGTAGACAGACAATTATTAGCTAATGCCATATTTATTTTTGATGAACAAGAGGTTATGAGTTTAGGGTTCCAACGCGTTTTTATTTTGATCGGACTCAGCGTGTTGTCTGGAATACTATTATTCATTATTCTCATGTCTTTTTTTACCATATTTATTTCTAAGAGTGTGCTAATACCATTAGGAGAATTAAGTGAAGCAACAAAAAAAGTGGCTATGGGCGAGTTGGATTTTGATTTGGAGTACAGAAACCAGAACGAAATAGGAAGTTTTGTTAAAGCATTTAATACAATGAAGGAGCAATTGAAAGCATCAATTAATAAGCAAAAAGAACAGGATGATGCAAAAAAACACCTGATTGCAAGCATTTCTCATGATTTGAGAACGCCGATGACTTCTATTAAAGGCTATGTGGAAGCATTAAAAGATGGAAAAGCAAAAGACCCTCAAGCTTTTGAGAGATATTTATCAGTTATCCAAAACAAAACAGAAAGTCTGGATCGTTTGATAGATGACTTAACACTCTTTTCTAAACTTGAAACAGGTCAAATGCAAATGAAATTTATGAAGATGGATTTTAAAGATTATTTAGAAGAATATGCAGCAATTAAAGAATGTGAAGCTTTAGTTGACGCATGCAATATTCGTTTTAAAAGACCTTTCCCCAGTGTGATAGTTACTTTAGACAGAGAAAGAATGAATCAAGTGATGGACAATATTATTGGCAATGCTTTAAAGTTTTCTTCAAACTCATGCGAAATCATGATTAAAGCACAAATATACAATGATTTTGTACGTGTGAGTATATCAGATAAGGGACCAGGTATCCACGAAGACGATTTGCCTTATGTATTCCAAAGATTTTACAGAGGAGACAAGTCCAGATCCAGAGAACATGGTGGGACAGGATTAGGTTTAGCAATCTGTCAAACAGTGGTTGAAGCTCATCAGGGTGAAATATGGGCTGAGAGTGTCATTGATCAAGGCACTACAGTATACTTCCAATTACCTTTAAGCTCAGCCGATTAGCGGAAAAGATCATTGGCTAAAGCAGGTTTGTCAGTAAAGAAACCATCAGCTCCAAAATAACGAAAAAGTCTCATCTGTAGAGTATCATTTATGGTATATAGATGGACGATTAAGCCTTTACGGTGAGCATAACCGATATTATGAGGTAATCCCAGATAACCGACAGGTCCAACTCCTGTGATTAGGGTATAAGATTCATCTATAATGTTTTTAAAACCCTCTGCTTGAGCACGATCACGATTGATTAATAAGACTCTAGGTGTATCAGGCTGTATAGATTTAAATGCTTTTAAGCTTTCAAGACTAAATGACTGAAAAACTAAAAGACCTTCAAACTGATTTTGGTGTAGAATGTCAATAATGTCTTGTTCAATCCCTGGATACTTATCCGGGGATTTTGTTTCTAAGTACAGTCCAATATGATGTTGTTGTGCAAGCTCAATTAATTCATGTAAAGTGATTATTGACAGACCTTCATACAAGGGATTGCTTCTTTCTGGATATTGTAGGTTAAACCAAGAACCAATATCGAGCTGTTGCAGTTCATCGAATGTGAAATCGGATATAGCATAAGTCTCTTTTTCTGGCCAAAGGTCTGATGCATTAGAGGTGCGTTTCAAATCATCATCATGAAAAACAATGATGACGCCGTCCTTTGTTCTTTGTAAATCAGCCTCTAGAAAGTCAACGGAGTAAGTAATGGCTAATTCATAAGCCATCATAGTTGACTCAGGTGCTTCATAAGAGACCCCTCTGTGAGCTATAATTGTTGGATGGGGAAAGTTTAGGTCTTTAGATAGTTGCTGACCAATTCTACCTGGGCTGATTATTTTAACCGCTAATATCAGAATAATGAAAAGAACTAGCAAGGATAATGACAATAAAGATATAATTTTTTTCATACATACCATCCTTTTTTTAAATCAAAACCCCCTTCTTTAAAACAATATATCAATTATATGATAGTATTTGTAATAGAGAGGGGGGGACAATTGTTGATGATGTGATTAGAGGGGTGTGTTAGTTGGTTTGGTTAACGACCGCCACCGCCGCCGCCACCGCCGCCGCCACCGCCGCCGCCACCGCCGCCGGAGAAGCCACCACCCCCACCTGAACCAGATGACGAACTACTTACCGCTGTGGTGATAGAGCTACTTATGCTATTTGAAAGGCTATCAAAACTACGACTTAATGCAACTCCAGGATTACCTGCAGTCATACCATAAACATACCAGCCGGCACCAAAACGACGATTGTCTTCTGTTAAGTCAGGATAAACCAGTTGAAGTTGCTTCATCACTTCTTTGGCAACACCTAAAGTGATAGCATAAACCATATAATGTTCCCAGATAATTAAAGAAGGGAGTTCATGCTTTTTCATGCCAGAAAAATCCAATAGAAACTTCTTAAAAGCCATCCAACGCACATAGTCTTCTTGACCCTTTTGAGAATATCTAAAAATGGTGAGTGTCATTGCGAGCATGATTATTGAAGAGACTATCATTAAAATGCCTGTACCAATAAATCCACTGAAAATTACAAGGACAATCCCCACAACAAAGAGCAACAAACCAATTAAAAATCCCATAATGCGACCTTTAGTACACGAATTATCAAAGAATTGATTTCGCTCTCCAGATAAATTTAGTCCCATTTTCCAATTTGTCCAAAATGATTGGAATTGCTTTGGCTTTTTTTTGGCAAACTCTTCGATCTCATCAAATGTGACATTTTGACTATCAATAGATACTTGTATAAATAATAAATCGTAAACAGAACGTTCGTGAGCTTTTAAAGAATCAATAGGTTTGTTTGTGCGTTTTGCTAAAAAAGTAGTCCCTTTTTTGCGTTTAAATAATCCTTTACCTGAGTTGACTTGTTCTTCTAATGAGAAAAACCCTCTATGAGCTAAATCGACTACAGTAGCTGTAAAATCAGTAGGATTGGGTGTTCCTTTTCTAATGAGAACGCCTAATTCTGCAGGACTATAATTTGCAGGGAGTTCCCGGTAGTAATCTCCATCAAAGGTAGTGGGGAATTTTTTATTGTATTTTTTACGAATAGAAATGCCGCCTACAATGGTCAGAATAAAAACTAACAAGCCAAAAATCCATTCAAAACGAGCTAAAGCTCTTTGACGATTCGCTCGGTCAGCTAAAGTTTGCTCTTCGGCTAATATGTTTTCTAATTGATTAGTCCCTGTTTTTAGGCTAGGTTTATTGATGGTTGAAGGAGTAAAAGTGACACGACCTTCTAAAAAAGTTCTAGCAGGCAGACGATTGATTTCCCACAATACTTCTCTTTCATTGATGATAGTCACATTGCCATCTAAAGGACCATGTCCCCATGCTCTTAAGTCTTCTCTTTTTGACCCTTCTGGTAATAAAAGACGTACAGAAACTTTAGATTGAGGATCTTCCCATTCGTTTCCAATAAACTGATAATAAAGTTCAGCTACATCATTATGAAGTTTAATTTGATTTTCAACACGATATTGTACAACAAAAGTACGTGTTTGATTATAAGCATTAATACTCCAATCAATGAGCAAACTTTTTGGACTCTCTACAACAATGAATGTGCCCGGAGGACCATAGTCTGTTCCCGGGTTAAAGGTGTAGGGTTCCCCTCGTTCAAAAACTTGCACATCTGAAATAACCACTCCATGTTCAAG
>SKID01000322.1 GCA_007116605.1 Tissierellia bacterium | reverse complement strand
ATTTGGCGTACACCAAACAAAGACAATTATTAAATTACCACATGCAAAAGTACTAAGAGAAGTCATTGCTGGCATAGAAGAAGAAGGTTTGAAAGCTAGAGTAGTAAGAATGCATGGGACATCTGATGTATCCTTTATATCGAATCAAGCGGCAAAACTAAGTGGTTCAGGTATTGGTATTGGGATACAGTCTAAAGGGACAACTGTTATTCATCATAAAGACCTCATGCCATTAAGCAATCTTGAATTATTTTCACAAGCACCTCTAATTGATTTAGAGACTTATCGAATGATTGGTAAAAATGCTGCAAAATATGCAAAAAACGAATCCCCAAATCCAGTACCAGTTAAAAATGACCAAATGGCAAGACCGAAATATCAGGCAATAGCAGCACTATTGCATATCAAAGAAACTGAGTATGTTGATAAGAACAAAGACAGTCAAAACTTAGAAATAAAGTTTGTCTAAATAGGAGGTGCAGTAATGAATAATGAAAAACTAATAGAAAGCATAGTTAGAGAAGTATTAGAGTCGATGACTGATGGCAAAAAAGGGACTCCAACGACCATTACAAAATCACAAACGCTTGTATCGGAATATCCCTTTGGCTATAATGTGCCTGAAAAAATTGCCACGTATTCTGGAAAAAAGTTATCAGACTTAACTTTAAGTAAAGTCATTAGTGGTGAAGTTACTAATGAGGATATTAAAATTTCTGCGCAAACATTAGAAATGCAAAGTGATGTTGCAAAAGCAGTTAATAGAGAAGCCTTTGCAAGAAATTTAGAAAGAGCAGCGGAATTAATCGAAGTTCCTGATGACAGAGTTTTAGAGATTTATGATGCGTTAAGACCATATAGATCAACTAAACAAGAGTTGTTAGATATTGCAAATGAGTTAGAACAACAGTATCAATGTAAAATCAATGCTAATTTTATTAGACAAGCTGCAGATGTTTATGAGCAAAGAGGAAGACTGAAAAAGTAAAGTAGGGATTTTATGAAAATTTTAGCAGGAATTGATATTGGCAACGCAAGCACAGAGGTAGCTATAGGCAAGAAAGACGAGACTGGAAATGTGGTTTTTTTGTCTAGCAGTTTAGTACCAACAACAGGGATAAAAGGAACAAAAGAAAACATACATGGTATTTATAATGCCTTCAAAAAAGCCATTGATAAAGCAAGGATTGACATTCATCAAGTAGATTTGGTGAGAATTAACGAAGCTGCGCCTGTTATTGGAGATGTGGCGATGGAAACAATCACAGAAACCATTATCACTGAGTCAACCATGATTGGTCATAATCCGTCCACACCAGGTGGTATAGGAATAGGTGTAGGTAAAACAGTAAATATTACTGATCTCAATAGCGTTAAAGAAGGTGAAGATGTTATTGTTCTTTGCGATAGTGCTTATAGCTTTGAAGTGATTGCTAAAACAATCAACAATTATAATGAAAGAATCAATATAAATGCGGCTATACTTCAAAAAGATGATGGGGTATTAGTGGTTAACAGACTAGAGAAAAAAATACCCATTGTGGATGAAGTAGAATTTATAGACAAAGTGCCGTTAGGTATGATGGCAGCAGTTGAGGTTTCAGAGCCTGGATCAGTGGTAGACAAACTATCAAATCCTTATGGAATAGCCACTTATTTTGGATTAGATGCTGAAGATACAAAAAAAGTTGTTCCAATTGCAAGAGCGCTTATCGGGAATAGATCAGCAGTTGTTATAAAAACGCCAGCTGGAGATGTGAAAGAAAGAAGAATTCCTGCTGGCAAGGTTATCATTTCTGGTATGAGAAAGGAAGTCGAGGTTCCTGTAGAAAAAGGCGCAGAGGAAATAATGAAAGGGATAAAATCTGTATCTTTTATTAAGGATGTAAAAGGAGAAAAGGGAACAAATGCTGGTGGGATGCTTGAAAGAGTCAAAATAGTGATGGCACAGTTAACAAATCAAGATCCAAAAAACATCACAATCTCTGATTTGCTAGCAGTTGATACATTCATTCCTCAAAAAGTCGTTGGAGGGCTTGCAGGAGAGTTTTCTCAAGAAAATGCAGTTGGCATTGCGGCCATGGTAAAATCCGATAAACTTCAAATGGAAAATATTGCAAAAATACTTTCTGAAAAAATTGGGGTGAAAGTGGTGGTAGGAGGCGTAGAAGCAGATATGGCCATTATGGGTGCTTTAACTACGCCTGGTACTAAAAAACCGTTAGCGATTATTGACATGGGAGCAGGGTCAACAGATGCATCTATTATGAAAACCGATGGACAGGTGACATCTATTCATTTAGCCGGCGCAGGAAATATGGTTACTATGTTAATTAATACAGAACTGGGTCTTGATGACAAAGATTTAGCTGAAGATATCAAAAAATACCCTTTAGCAAAAGTAGAAAGCTTATTCCATATTCGACATGAGAATGGTACAGTAGAATTTTTTGACAATCAATTGAGCCCAGATATACTTTTTAAGGTGGTCATTGTAAAAGAAGGAGAATTTGTTCCTCTAAATAAGGAAGATTCTTTAGAAAGAATTAAAAACATTAGAAGAGATGCTAAAAAGAAAGTTTTTGTCAATAATGCGATTCGAGCACTAGAAGGAGTAAGCCCGACAGACAATATTAGAGGTATAGAATTTGTCGTGTTAGTGGGTGGATCAGCACTAGATTTTGAGATACCTCAGCTGGTAACGGATGAACTATCTAAGTATGGGATAGTAGCTGGAAAAGCGAATATTAGAGGGATAGAAGGACCTAGAAATGCTGTTGCAACAGGATTGGTTTTATCTAGCGAGGAGTTATAATATGTCGGGCATATTTAATTTAGAAAAACCTGCAGTGTTGATACATGCAGAAAAAAATGTTGACGAAAAAATATATTTAGATTTACTTCATGGCATTGAGGAAGAAGGGATACCATCTAGAAAAGAAAACTTTGAGATAAAAGATGCAATAGAGTTAGCCTCTGATGCTTCAGAAAAATCTTCTCTAGGTGTTGGGTTAGTAATAGACAATCAGTGGATTGTATTACATCAAGAAAAACTAGAGAAGAATCAGTATTTATTCAAAATTAGGATAGATAGTCGTCCTGAAGCAAAAAGAGAATTAGGAAAAAATGCAGCAAGACTAGTAAAAAAAACACCTTTCTCTATCAAATATTTAAGAAAGGAGAGTTAAATGGAAAAATTATCTTTAGGAATTATCGAAACAATTGGATTAGCAGCAGCAATTGTAGCTGCAGATACCTGTGTCAAATCTGCAAATGTGACGCTTGTTGGTTATGAGTTAACAAAGGGTAGTGGCATGGCGGCTGTAAAAATAGAAGGTAATGTTGGAGCGGTTAATTCTGCAATTCAGGCGGCAAAAGCTGTTCTGAAAAAGGATGAGATTTGGAGCGCAAAAGTCATCCCAAGACCTTCAGAATATCTAGAATGTATGATCAGAAATGAAGAAACTGTCGGATATTGTATAGAAAACAACGAAGACAAACCTATTGAACAAAAAGAAGTCGCTTTAGACGATACACTAACACAAGTAGAAGAAATACAAGAATCAATAAAAGATATTAGTGCAGAAGTTACAAACGAAAGCATAAAACAAGATCACACTGAGGATGATGAATTGGAAAAAGATAGGGTGGATTCGTCAGAAGAAGATGGTTTTGAAGAAGTAGAAAAGAATCAGGAATCAAACGAACATGAAGAACAAAACCAAAATGACTCAGATCAATTAATCATCGCAACATGTAATCTTTGTAAAGATCCCAAATGTTCTAGAATAAAGGGAGATTTAAGAATAAATTGCATACATTATGATGAATTAAAAATGGAGGAATTAAGATGAATGAAGCATTAGGCATGATAGAAACAATTGGGCTTCTGGGAAGTATTGAGGCTGGAGATGCAATGACAAAATCAGCAAATGTTGTCCTTTTAGGTTACGAGAAAATAGGATCAGGACTTGTAACAGTGATGGTAAGAGGGGATGTAGGGGCAGTGAAAGCTGCAGTTGATGCTGGTGCTGCTGCTGCAGAAAAAGTAGGAGAGCTAGTATCAAAGCATGTTATAGCTAGACCTCATACTGACGTGGAGAAACTATTACCCAAAGTAAAATAGTTTTAGGTCATTAAAATGAAAGAGCTAAATGAGCACATTATAAAAGAAATAGTGAGAATGGTCATTGAAGAAATGGCTAAAGTCAGTAGCAATCGGATTCCTATAGGAGTATCAAATAGACATATTCATTTAAGTAAAGCTGATTTAGAGGCTTTGTTTGGATCAGGGTATCAACTAACAAAATATAGGGATTTAAAACAACCGGGTCAGTATGCTGCTGAAGAGACTGTGGAGATTAGAGGACCTAAAGGCAATTTTCAGAATGTTAGAATCTTAGGACCAGCAAGAGACTTGACACAAATCGAGTTATCTTTAAGTGATGGATATAAACTAGGGATAAATCCACCTATTAGAAAATCTGGAGATGTTGAAGCTAGCGAGAAGATAGAAATCATAGGCCCTAAGGGGAGTGTGAAAAAAAATCAAGGAGCCATTGCTGCACTAAGACATATACATATGCCTACTAATGTAGCTGAAAAAATGGGTTTAAAGGATGGCGACTTTGTTAATGTAGAAACACAAGGCATAAGAGAGGTTATTCTTAAAAATGTCCTCGTAAGAGTTTCGGATAAATTTGTCCTTGAAATGCATGTTGATACAGATGAGGCAAACGCTAGCGGACTAAAAACAGATGATTTTGTAACTATTTTAACTGAAAGTTGAAAGGATAAAAGATGGACTTGATGTTTGCAAATCAAAAGACTGAACAATTGAATAAGCTTATAAATGAAAAAACTTCACAGAACCATACAGGTCATCTTAAGGTCGGAGTAGATTTGGGAACAGCTAATGTAGTCATAGTCGTTGTTGATGAAAATGATAATCCGGTAGCAGGCGTATTAAAAGAAGCAAGTGTAGTGAAGGATGGGATTGTAGTAGATTATATCAATGCAGTAGAAATACTCAAGAGTTTGAAGTTAGAGATTGAGCAAATACTTGGCATAAAACTACTTCATTGTGCTACTGCAAT
>SKID01000118.1 GCA_007116605.1 Tissierellia bacterium | reverse complement strand
GAATGATTGCTGCATCAGTATTTTTTTTGCCATTGCTTGTGCAAAAAATGCGTTATGAGAAGAAGGTGTTGGAGAAATCTGAAATAAAATGGGCAGTAATAAGTGGTGTTTTTTTGGCGGGACATTTTGGCACTTGGATCAGTTCGCTACAGTATACTACAGTGGCAAACTCCACAGTATTAGTGACCATGAGTCCAATAATGGTGGCTGTATTCAACTGGGTTTTTAGAAAAGAAAAACCAATTGGATTACAATGGTTGGGATTTGCATTGGCATTTGGAGGAGCTGTCTATATTGCAGCTCAGGATTTTAGTCTAAATACCACTCAAAGTTTAGGTAATGGATTAGCCTTTGCAGGAGCTATTTTCTTTGCGGGCTACGTGTTGATCGGTCATAAAGTCAGAATACACTTAGATGTGGTGGTCTATGTTTGGGTGGCCTATACTATAGCAGCATTGATTCTTACTGTGATGGCAATTGGAAGTGGCCAAGGAATGGGATACCATTCAATAGACATCTTATTCTTGATGTTATTGCATGGTGTTATTAGTTCTGGCTTGGGGCATACGATTTACAACTGGATGCTAAAGTACCTATCCTCTACAAGTATCTCCGTAGTTACATTAGGTGAGCCTGTGATTGCTAGTTCATTAGTCTATCTATTTCTAAATGAGATACCTAGTATAGAAACAATGATAGGTGGTGCTATTGTCATTTTAGGACTATTGATTTATACTAAGCAAGTAGAAATTACAACAGGAGGACAAGCAGAGCTATGATATATTTAACACGACATGGTGAAACCGAATGGAATAGACAAAAAAGAGTACAGGGATCTAAAGACTCACCTCTAACAGCAGAAGGTGTCTTGGGAGCTGAAAAATTAGGGGTAAGAATGGGGAGAATACCTTTAGATTATATTATTGCTAGTCCCTTATACCGTGCCTATAGAACGGCTTCGATTATAGCAGGAGACCGTCAAATTCCAATTATTAAAGAAGACGCATTAAAGGAGATTCATTGTGGTGATTTTGAAGGATTACCTTTTGACGAAATTTGGCAACGCTATCCCCAGATGAAACAAGCCATGGTTGAAGATCCTTTGCATTTCAAGTACCCTAATGGAGAATCCCTTAAGGAATTCTACGATAGAGTACAAGAGGGATTTAAGAAAATTGCTAGGGATTATGAAGGCAAAAATATTTTGATTGTTGCACATGGGGGGACGGTCAAAGGAATAACCACCTATATTGAAGGTCATTTAGATGCAGAAACTTGGTTTAAAAGCGTGGTTTCTAACTGTAGTTTGACACAAATAGCCAACAATAACAATAAGTTTACTATTATGGCCTATAATGAGATCGATCATCTCGAATAAGAAGATTACGATGGTGATCATCAAGAATAAAAACCTGGTCTAAAACGGACTGGGTTTTTTTGTTAAGCTCAGCTATATTTTTTCCTTTGATGACTAAATGACCTGCTCGCGCTGTAGCATTTTGAATCGATCCAATCGTGTCACCTACTTTAAAATTAAAAGCACCATCAACAATTAATTCTTCCTTTAGTAAAACTTTCAAATCTGAAAGCTCCGAAATGGTACCTGGACTAGCAAAAAACAATATGACATTGATTACTTCTTCAGTGGTATCCATATAGTTATCATTTTTCAATTCATTGGGAAATCCAAGTACATCGTTTAACAATAAAGCATCTAAATTAATACCATACAGTGATTGAATATAAACATCTTCAAAAGCACCTCCAATACGAGCGGCAGTTTCGTTGACAAGAATGCCTTGACTACCAACCAACATTTGAAAATAGATAGGGCCTTTAGTGATATTAAAGGCTTGTACTAAATCTTTAGTTAACTGAACAATGGTGTCTTTGTGATTGATGTAATGCTTAGAAGGAAAGTGATGGGCTGTACAAATACCAATATGAGGCTCTGTATCGAAAGTGACGCGATCAGTAACAGAAAAAATAGTCGTTTGACCCTCTGAAACCCATCCAGATATAGTAATTTCATCATTGGGATAATAAGACTCCCATAATATTTCTGACTCATTTGTGTACAGAAATGATTCTTTCATTCCATGGATTAAATCGGCACTGGAGTTTATTTTTAAAACACCCCGCTGACCTTGACTATCAAAAGGTTTAATAACTAAGGGGAATTGAAGGTTATTAATTTCATCGAGAGTAAGAGTTTTTCTTAAATAGCCAAAATTTACTGTTGGGATACAATGGTGCTTAAAGATATCTTTCATTTTTCTTTTATGTGTTAATGCATAAGCTAAATCAGATGAAATGTAAAAGGGTAGATTTAAAAACTCGGATGCCTGTGCACCAGCATAAACAGGTTGATCGGTTCCAGCAGTGATAATAGCGTCAACTTGGTATTCCAGTGCAGCATCAATAATAGCACTAATGTGGAAGGTTGAAATCTCAAGATGGATGTCTGCAAATAGTTTTCCTGGCGGGTCAATTAAGTAATCGATTAATATGACAAAGTGTCCAGTATGCTTTAAATACTTAATCAAGGAAATTTGACAATTTCCACCACCGAGCACGATGATTTTGTAAGTCTTATGGTGTGGTATTTTTTTCATATATTTATTGTCCTTTCAATATGATAAAGTAAGCCTTTTTTACGGAATAAGGCTAAAAATGGAATGGGTGCATAGTAGATAATAATGCGACTAAAGAGTCGAAATTGTTTCATAAAAGTATAATTAGATTGACCCATTATCCGAGGTTTTTTATTATAATAAAGGTGATCAATTTTTTTCGTGCATTGTATGATAGAGGCTGAAAGATAAACATACCGATAAGGATAATCAACTATTTTTTCTACTAATGAAGCTTCCATAATTCTGAAAGAACTGATTCTTTTATCTTTTGGTTTTCTTAGCAGATAGGTAAACACTTTATCTGTTAATTTAGACCCTAGATTTCGATAGAACTGTTCGTATTGAACATCTGTAACAGCATAGACAGTATGGAATCCTGTTTTAATTTTTTCTAAAAGCTGAGGAATAATAAAAACAGGGTGTTGACCATCATCATCCAGGGTGACCACATAGTGTCCAGTTACAAAGTTTAAACCGCAAAACAAGGCATTTTGCTGTCCAAAGTTTTCGGATAAAAAGATAGATTTAATGGCAGAATTGTTCTCAGATAGGTCCGTTAAAACCTTTCTAGAATGATCTTTAGAAAAATCGTCAACTAATATGATTTCGTAATCCCAGTGAAAAGATTCAGATAGCCTAATGAGATCATTACACAAAGAGGTAATGGTATTGGCACCATTATAAACTGGAATAACATATGAAAGGTAAGGTTGCATAATTATAGCTCCTTCAAGATGTCAATAATAGACTCACTAACATAATCAACTTCATGTGGCTGAATATGATTGTGTAGTGGTAAGCGTAACAAAGTTTCTGAAGCAATACGACTATTGGGGAAATCATCTAATCGGTAACCCAAGCGTTGCCCCATCGGGCTTTGATGGAGTGGCATAAAGTGAAAGCGACTATCAATGTTTCTGTCTTTTAATTGTTTCATAAGCTGATTACGTGTGGACTGGTTGTCCAAGCGAATATAAAACAGGTGATGATTAGAGATGTTATACTTTGGAATCTTTGTCATGGCAATGAATCCTTTATAACCTATATATGGACTCAGGTTTTCTTGGTATCGATTAAAGGCTTGTTCTCGAATCATTAATTTTTCTGGGTATTCAAGAAGTTGGCTATATAGCAAGGCCATCAATAGATCAGAGGGTGTATAACTAGATCCCACATCCACCCAAGTATAAAAGGATGTTTGACCTTGAATAAACTGATGACGATTCGTCCCTTTTTGAACCATGTTTTGTGCTTTTTCCAAAGGAATATCCGGGTGGTTTAATATTAATGCCCCGCCTTCACCACTTTGAATATTTTTAGTACCATGAAAACTGAAACATCCCATATCTCCTATAGTCCCTAGATAACGATTTTTATATTGACTAAACACGCACTGAGCGCTATCTTCAATAATGATCCATTCACGGTTGTCTGATTGAGCATTTACTAAAAGATCTAGGTCGCAAGAGATGCCACCATAGTTCAATGGAATAATCGCTTTTGTTAATGGGGTGATGCGATTAAGCATGTCATTTTCATCAGGGCAAAGGGTGTCTAAAGAAATATCACAAAACTTAACTAAACCTCGATGAAGTAACACAGCATTGGGAGCTGAAGGAAAATTAAAAGAAGGCATGATCACTTCCTCTTGTTGTTTTATGTTTTTTAACCAAAGAGCAGCTTCTAAGGCATGAGAACATGAGGTGGTTAATACTATTTTTTCAATTGACAAATGGGTATGAAAAAAACGAATGACTTTATCGGTATATTTTCCATCTGCCTGAAAATGACCCGTATTTATACAATCATTCAGTATCTCTTTGGCATAATCTGATAGGATCACTTGATTAAAAAGAATGCTCATGACGATCAACTCCTTGTAGATTGTCCCATATTCATACAAAAATGAACAATATGATTTACTTATGCAGAATTAGCGATTATAATAGGATTAGTGTAAGGGAGGATTGCAATGACTAAAATTAATTGTTTTGGAGATATCTGTCCAGTTCCAATCCTAAAGATAAACAAAGAACTTCCAAAGGTTCCCCCAGGGGAAACTCTAGAAGTCGTTTGTGATCATAGTTGTGTTGTGGAATCCATAAGAGATAAATTCCAACATTGTGATGTGACTATTGAAGAGGTCATGAATGGCGTCTGGGAAATAAAAATCACTAAAAATTAACAAAAACTCTTTTCCCCAATTAACTTGAACATTTGTATAAATTCATCGACAGCCTTTGGTTGCGATGTATTTTTTTTGCAAATCATATAGACATTCATGTCCAGGTTAAAATTTTCAATGGTCACTACTTTAAACTGTTTATAATATAATTCTTCTTTAATTGCAATATAGGGAAGAAAAGCTAAGCCATGATTTCTATTAATAGAAGACTTAACCGCTTCTATGGAGTCTAAGACAAAAAGAATTTTCAATTGATCGTAGGACCGCTGATGTTTTTTTAACATGGAATCTAACTTTTCACGTAGTTCATCTTG
>SKID01000221.1 GCA_007116605.1 Tissierellia bacterium | reverse complement strand
GCAAAACTCATCATCACACCTCGATTGTTTATATAATTAACAATATTATATATATCTATACATTTTTTGTCAAGTTATTTTCAGATGACTCATCGTGATTGCTTTCACTTCTTAAGCTGTAAGATTAGCATAAAAAAACAGTTGGTTTTGTGTATCCACTATTACAATAAATCAAAAAACCCCCACCTAAAAAGAACCATCATGAAAGCAGCCATCATGATTAAAGACCCCGTATAGAATAATGAGTGTCTTTTAGGCATGTCTTTTTTAATACTATATGCAAGTGCTACAACTCCAATTGCTAGAGAAACCATCCCCAAAGGATAATTTAAGAGAATTTGAGGTTTGAATTCAGAAAAAGATCTAAAATGATTGATCAGCATCCTCCCAATCAGAGCCACATTGTTGCTAATCAAAAAGACCATTGGCAGTAGATATATTAAGCAAACCGAGTTTATCTTTCCTTCTGAGACTAACTTTTTTGACTTTTTTATCTTATGGATAATTTTCTTCATCAATACGCCTATAAAGGTCAATAAAAAGAAGAGGGTACTTGCAACTGCAATCATACCATCTAATAATAATCTACCTTGTGAATAACCTGGTGGCAATGGTACAAAATCACCAGATACTCTTTTCACCACACCATCTTCCATTTGGAAATAAACAAAATCAAAGTGATATCGAAAGATTGCACCTTCTGCTTCTACTCTTTTATACAAAAAAGGAGCTATTTGTTTAAACTGACCTGCTTGTCCCGCATAGCTTATCTCTATTGTATCCGCCCCTGTTTTATTCACCTTAAGTGGCGATAAAAATCCATAAAGTTTTAGAAATGAATTGTAGGGTCGTCTTGCTGAAATATATACTCCTGTTACCTGTTCAACATCCGGTAAAACTCCTTTATACAAAGGCTTTTGATCAAGGTTCTCACCTAGTAATGCATTTGTTAAACCTAAAGTCAAATCCATTTCATTAGCAGCATTAGATAAAATAATTACCCCAAAACGTTTTTCGGGTACAATATTCATCTGAGCTGTAAAATAGGCGGTATTTCCCCCGTGACCCACTGCCCTAAACAATCCATCAAATTCAATAAAACCATGGGCAAATCCTGAAAGACCTGGCCCCATAGCATGACTTTGCGACAGCATTTGATTTAGAGTCTCTCTTTCATTAAATAACACACTTTTTTCTGATTCAGTAGGCATCAATGCCTTTGCAAACCTTGCTAAGTCTTCTGCAGTGCCATTGACACCCCCTACAGGATAAAGAGGCAGATAACTCCATCTACCTATTCTAAACTGCCCATTACCTATGGGTCGATAACCATTAGCTTTATTGTCAACCACCACTGATTTTTCGTTTAGATCAGGATGTGAAAAGGTCATCATCATTTCAGATGGCAAAAAGATTTCCCTAGTAATATACTCATGAAATTCTTGATCAACCATACTTTGGACAATATAGGCAGCTAGTGCAACCCCATAATTTGAATAGGCAGTGATTGTGCCTGGTTGGTATATTTGTTCAGGCTGATTATGCATGAGTGTGTTCTCAAAACTCTGATGCACACCTGAAGTGACCACTACATCAAATAAATGATCTTCAAAACCCGCTGTATGATTCATAAGGTGTAACAAAGTAATTGGGTCATCATATCGCAAACTTCTTAAAAATCCTTCTGGAAGATACGTTCTTATGTCCTCGTTAAGATTAAGGATTCCATCTTCTACTAGTTGCATGACTGCTGTGTAAACAAACAACTTACTAATGGATCCATATTCAAATAGCGTGGTTTCAGGATTAACATGGATGCCCTTTTCTAAATCAGAGTAACCATATCCTTTAGAGAAAACAATCTCATCATCTTTGACTAGCACTACTGCTAATCCTGGAGAAGTTTCTCCAATATATTTCGCTACGTAATCATCGATAAAAGACTCCAGGTCATTAAACAAAACACCTGATGGTGTTTCTTCTAATGCAAAGGCAATTGAAGTATGGCATAACAGCATTCCTACTATTAGTGCTAAAGCTAAACCTCTTTTCACAATATCACTCCTTTATGATGGAAAGTTTTAATCATCTGTTTGTTGAATAAAAGAATATATTTTATCATCAACTGTAAATGTCAAAGAATTGACTTTTTTACCATCTTCATATTGTCTTACTCCAATGACTCCCAATGTTTCAATACCGTAATCAAAACGCATTTTAATGGGGATGGTATCTAGGCTATGGCGCTTATCATCATCACTGTAAACACCATCCATAGTCTCTTCTGATCCTGTGATGGTGAAAGTCCCCTCTTCACTAAAAATAGCTATTAAGTCCTTTTGTTGTCCATCAAACTCATGATACTTACTAGAGGCTCTCCCAACAGCTATCAGACCTTCATCAATAGAAGTAATGGATTCTAAATCCCATTGACCTGCTAGGGATATGGGGCTTGTTTTTTCTTGGCAACCCATCAAAATCAACAATATCATCATTATGTTTAAACAAATCATTAGTTTTCTTTTCATTTTTCTCCTTGTTCTCCTTTACGTCTAGTAAAATGATTAAGAGGCAATAGATTTTGTTCGCATTTTTGCCCTGTGATAAATCACGTCTGGATAATGCATCAGCTTAAGTATTTCTAGGGCATTAGAAGAGTTGCTAATCCCTTCATGCAATTGATAATCAAATTTTATATCATGGTCTAGGACTTCTTCAGTAAAAAAGTAGTTTTTAAATCCTTTAATTTCTCTGGATATTTCTAAATCATGAGTCGCCACAAACACAATGACTCCTTTAGACTTAAGATAGTCTAATATTTCTAGTGCTGCTGAAGTTCTTTCAATTCTATTTGTTCCATTAAAAATCTCGTCAATAAATACAATGATATTTCCATTTGAGTTAGAAGCATCTAAGGCACGTTTAATGGCTTTTACTTCAGCTAGATAATAACTTTCACCTGACTCAATATTATCGCTGATATTTATCGAGGTATACGGCTGATAAATCTTTGATTGATAGTGCTGACAAGTCGTCGATACAATACTTTGTGCTAAAACAATATTAACCGCAACGGTTCTTAAAAAAGTTGATTTACCAGACATGTTTGATCCTGTCACCATAATGCCTTCTCCATTGATAACAGTGATATCGTTTCTGATGGGTTGTTCTAGCAAAGGAAATGAGGCCTTCTTAATGTTTAAATCGCCAGACTCATCCCAAACAGGTGCTGACCAGATGGGTTGATTATATCTAAATGCTGCACAAGACAGTAACATATCTACATTTCCAATAGCATAATAAATAACCTTAAGCTCATCCAGTTTTTCTTCAACACCTTTTAGTGAGTTATAAAACAAGATAGGCTCTATTAAGAAAACCATATTGATATAATCATATAAAAAGGACAGTTCAGATGTTCTTCCTTTCTGATTATTGCCAAAAACTAATTTGTCAAATTGCTTACGAACACCCTTTGTTTTTTGCAGCGCATTGCTCAGACGTATTTTATCAACATTGAGAATATCACAATCTATTTCTAATAGTTTATGGGCACCTGATATGACACGACTCATATATTTCATTGAATCTGAATAAGCTCCTATATGATTTTTAGTGTCATAATAGTTTTTAGTGTTAAAGGCAATCGCTGCAATGATGGCTAAAATTCCTATTTGCAGATTAAAAAATAGAATCCCTAAGTTAAGAGGCACTACAAACCGAGCAATCTTTAGTTTTTTAACATGATTTTCATCAAAGCTAAAGGGCTGAAATAAAAACTGCGTCGTATGGTCTCCATCTTGTATGCCAATATTGGCAAGTATTTCAATAATTTTATTTCGCAACTCATGGTCTTGGGTTAAGTTTTCAATAGCAGCATGTCGATGATTTAGTTCATCTCTATTTAGTGAAATTTGGCGCAAATCTCGATACAAAGCTTGTTGACCTGGAATTGTCAGCGTTGTGTCTATCTTTTGGAAAATATTATCTAGTCTTAAGTCATTCCATGTTTGCTCATCTAGTCTAAATCTAGTTTGATGATCTGATAACTCCTCGTCTAATCCTGTATAGGTCATTTTATTGTATTTTCTTTTTTTTGATTGATACCAGTTCTTTTTTTCGATTTCAATAAATTTTTCATACATTAATCGTTTGTTTCGTAAGAATAAAAACAGACTCAGAAAAATGAGTATCAGCCCAATCCCAAAATAAATGGGATGGATACCTTGTCCCATTAATATAAAGATAAAACTTAATACCATTGTACTTGTCATTAGGATTTTATGTTTAGTCATATTATTCGATTGTCCGTCATAGACATTATCATGTTAGTGACAATCTCCCTCCCTTATAGTTTTCCTTGTTGCCAATTAAAATTACCACTTTCAACCCTTATTTTCAATCAATAGTTTACATTTATTATATTGTAATTGCAATGGATTAAATATTAACCCTATACTAAAATTCAATACATCTTTTCTAATTTACAAAATAGTTTTATTTACAAGCTTAATGATCGTGTTGATACTTTATACGATGACTTATAGTGGTCAGAATCCTATTTCTTAAAGTTTGTGATAAGGATTGAACAAGTCCCTACCTAACATACCGGCGGTGTTTTAAAACGCCACCTGAATCCAAGAGTCTTGTTAATTAAAAAAGAGAAGCGTCTTGTGGATTAAACACACTAAACTCTTCTCTTTTATTTGAGTTAATTAACGAGAATACCGATAAACCTCTTTTGATTACCTATAGGCGCTATATTTTATCAATAGCACTGTTAGTCATCGGATAAAAAAAGACTATTGTCTAGTCTTTTTAAAATGAACTTTCTTCATCGTCATCTTCGAAAATTTTGCTCGTTTTTTCTTTTATCTTTTTTGCGACTTTGTCCATGTTTTCGCTAATGTCATAGTCTGTTTTCTTTCCTGAACGAACTCTTATATCAAATCCACTCACAAGCATAAATACTAATGCAATAATACTAAATGGCATCGTGAACAATCCTACGACTAAGACTAACCATACCGGCAAATTTAAATATTGCTTGTCTTTTTTGCTAATCACAAAATCAGTAGCGATAAATTTGTTTAATCCTTCGTTGCAATCATTTTTCATTTTTTGCTTTTGCTGCATTTG
>SKID01000220.1 GCA_007116605.1 Tissierellia bacterium | reverse complement strand
AGTGCATTGAATAGCCATAAAAAAGTAGGTTGGTTATTGGAAGAACCCCTGATAGCCCATAACTTAGGAGATAAGAAAGCCAGAAGAGAAAAGATTTCTGAAATGATAGGCTGGGTAGGACTTACTGAAGAACATTTGAATCGATACCCTGGTGAGTTAAGTGGGGGACAAGCACAGAGAATCGCCATACTGTCTGCTTTAATTAGTAATCCAGACTTTATTGTAGCGGATGAAGCAGTTAGTGCCTTAGATGTTTCTATTCAAGGACAGATTTTGAACTTACTTAATGAACTGAAGCAAAAAATGGCATTGACCCTCCTATTTATAACCCATGACTTGTCTGTCTGTTATTATATGAGTGATCGTATAGCCGTCATGTATTTAGGAAATATTGTAGAAATTGGAGATGCAGAAAGGGTCTATCATCACTACAAACACCCTTACACCAAACTGCTTTTTTCTTCATTGTTAAGTGTAAATAAAAAAGTATCCATGGAACACATATTATCTGGGGAAGTCCCTTCTCCAATTGATATGAAAGAAGAGTGCCCTTTTTATAGCCGGTGTCAGAAACGTCAATCCGATTGCTTAGAGGGGTTACCAGAGCTAAAGCAAGTGTCAGAGAACCATTTTGTCCGTTGTTTACATATGGAAGAGGTGAGTTAAAATGCGATTAGCCTTTATATCGGATATTCACATAGATTTATTAACGTCAGAAGAAGAGTTGATTTCAGCTTTTATTGAGACCAGGAGAAATCAGCACATAGATGTGCTTGTGATTGCAGGTGACATATCAGAAAATGTAGATATCACAATTGATTTTATCAACAGACTCAATGAAGTACTATCCTGTAAAGTGTATTATGTGCCTGGTAATCACGATTTGTGGAATAAACACAATCAGTTAAACACATTAGATATTTATAAAAGATTTCAAGCCCATGATTTGTGCTTAGTTAACCAAGTGATCGTGCTAAATGAAGAATGGTGTTTGTTTGGCGATGTTTTTTGGTATGATTATTCTTTGGCTGATAAAAAACATCCTGAAGATTTGCTAAGATTGAAACATTATGACGATCGAACCTGGCAAGACTTTTATTTTGTTAATTGGGATAAAAATGATGATGATCAGTGTCAAGATATGATTGATTTGATGCAAGAAAAAGTGAATGGGTACAAAGATAAGAAGAAAATACTGGTGTCTCATATGATTAACCATTTAAATTTTACAGTACCTGAGTCCATGGGTGAAAAATGGTCGTTTTTCAATGGTTTCTTAGGAAGTCAATCATTACAAAAATTTGTTTTGGATAACCAGTTTAATTTAGCAGTTTGTGGACATGTTCATTTTAGAAACGCTTTTCGGGATAGAGAAACACTGTTCATTTGCCCTTGTTTGGGTTATGAAAAAGAGTGGCCGCTTTTTCAGAAAAGTGGCATATCCCTGAGAGAACAATTAGAAGACGCATTGTATTGTTTTGACATTTAAAATAATCTTTAGATTAGTATAAAGAGAGGAATCATAGATGGAAGTGGTATTAATTAGACATGGATTTTCTGTGGGAAATCAAAAAAACACTTTGAGTGGATGGACCGATGTGCCATTAACACAAGAAGGAATACAAGAATTAATAGAACTAAAAAACAAAAATATTTATCCAGAGACAGAAAGAGTATTTTCAAGTGATTTAAGTCGCGCGTATGATACGGCTAAGATATTATATCCAGATCATGAAATTGTCAAGCTTCCTGCTTTTAGAGAAATCAATTTTGGTATTTATGAAAACATGAATGCTTATGAAATTAACTTCAAGGATTTTTTTGAAGACTGGATTAATGGACAAGTGGTTGAAGAGGGAGAAAACTATTTTCAATTTAGACAAAGAGTGCTACAAGGTTTTTGTGATTTAAGTACTTGGATGACCCGAGAAAAAGTGAACCATTATACCTTAGTGAGTCATGCAGGAGTGATAAAAGTTTTGCTGATGGCATTGCTTCAAAAACCACCAAAATCTTATTTTGAAATGGAAGTTTCTAATGGTTTAGGGTATTATTTGCATTTGAATCTGGCAGACAGTTCCATGAAATTGTTAAATTTTAACGGAATCAGTGTGTAATATTGTAAAAAATAGCGACTGTAAGTATGGTATAAAATTCAAGAAATGTAAACTAGTTTACAAAAGAGATGTTTTGGAACCCCTAAATTTAAAGGGATGAAAGAAATTGTAAAGTATTAAAATATGTATATTAAAGCATAATATGTAATTATTAATATTTCATTAAAAGAGTATTAATTGTTACATATTTTATTGCAAATTCTTAACACCTTCTATATACTGTAAAGTTATTGTCTAATTGTGGGTTTTGTAATATAATAGGCTTGTAGATTCAAACAAAATGTTTGAAAAAACTTCTTAAAATGCAGGTAAACCTGCTAAAAAAAATCTTTAAGGGGGAACAAAAGAATGAGAAAAAGAAGTTTGTTAGTATTCTTGGCACTAATTTTAGTGTTGGCTATGGTTGTAGGTTGTACACAACCAGCACCAGCTCCTGCACCATCAGATGATCCAGCGGATGATCCAGCGGATGATCCAGCAGATGATCCAGCAGACGATCCAGTAGAACCACAAGGTAATATTTTAACAGTGGGTATCGTTGAACCTTCAGGAAACTTTAATCCTGCTTATTACTCTTCAGCTTATGATGGTTATGTAGTGGATTTAGTATTCCAAACATTAATCAGAAGAGATTTTGAAGGTAATTACATTGGTGAAGCTGCTCATGATTGGGAGATTTCAGAAGATGGCTTAACTTATACTTTCCATATGAGAGAAGGTAATGTGTTTTCTGATGGCACTCCAGTAACAGCTCATGACGTAGTATTTACTTACATGTTAATTTCTGATCCTTCTTACACAGGTCGTTATGGTTCTGTAGCAAGATTATTAGAAGGATATAATGAGTTTGCAGAAGGTGAAACTGAAGAATTCCCAGGTGTTGTAGCACTTGATGATTACACAGTGCAGTTTACATTTGCAAGTCCTTCAAGATTAAACATTGCAAACACTACAATGCATATTATGCCTAAACATTACTATGGTGAAACTTATGAAGTTGGATTTACTGAAGGTGCTATGGAAAACAATGCTGCGCCATTAGGATCTGGACCATACACAATGGTACAGTATCAACCAGCTGAGTTTGTTTACTTAGTAAGAAACCCATTATATGTGTTTGAAGATGAGTTTGCTATCGAAGAATTATTATTACAAGTTGTTGAAATGACAACAGAAATGAATGACTTGTTGACAGGAAAAGTGGATGTATTAGCAGGACAAATTCAACCTGATAACATTCGTGATGCTCAAGCAGCGCCACAAATTATGTTGAATGAGTACCAAAGAAGTGGTTATGGATATATTAAGACAAACCATGAGTTTGGACCAACCACTGAAAAAGAAGTTCGACAAGCATTGTATTATTCATTTAATTTAGATGAGTTTGTTGAGTTCTATTTCCAAGGTTTTGCATCGACTCAATTCCACCCATTCTCACAAGTATCATGGGTCATGGATGATGAGTATTTAGCATCATTACCAGATTATTCATTCGATATGGATAAAGCAAAAGCAATCCTTGATGATGCTGGTTGGGTTGTAGGAAGTAGTGGCTTCCGTGAAAGAGATGGCGAAGTTCTTGAATTATTTATCTTGGCAATGCCTGATCATGATATCCTTGACACATTAATCCCAATGTGGGAAAGAGACTGGGGCAATGGTCTAAACATTAAGTTAAATGTAGCTTATGAAGAGTTTAACTCAATCTTAGATACTGTTATCTATAGTTCTGATGAAAGAGTAGAAGAGTGGAGCATGTTCTTCTTAGCAACAACTATCAATAGTTTCGATCCTCATGGTATCGTAGAAAGCTTCTTCCATTCAAGAAATGTTGGTTCTGGAAGAAATAACACGAGTAGATATAGTAATCCTGTGATTGATCAAATGCTAGATGAAGGCGAATTAATCATGGATGAAGATGAAGCAAGACCATTGTATCAAGAAATTGGTAGAATCTTAACAGAAGATGCTGCGATGATGCCAGTTTATGCCAATACTTACTTCGACTTCTATCACGAAAGATTGACTGACTTCCAAACTCATGGTATATACAATTGGGTAGCTGCCATTAGAGATGCGAGAATAGTCGAATAATTGAATCTGAATCAATAAAAAAGTATAATTGATGGGAGGCAATCGGCAAATTATTGCTTGATTGCCTTCTTTAACAAGTAACCATCATTGAATCGGATAATAGAAGGAGTGAGGGCATGTTAAGATATATGACAAAAAGGATATTACAGCTGATCCCCATCGTTATTGTAATATCTATGATTATATTTTTTGTATTGTCTTTAATGCCAGGTGATGCAGTTCAATCCTATTTAGGAGTGGGTTCTGAAGTGCCACCTGAAAGACAAGCGCAAATTAAGGAATTATTGGGATTGGACCGGCCTTTGCCTGTTCAATATTTTATGTGGTTAAGACGAGTAGTTATTGAAAGAGATTTGGGCCGGTCCATCGTTTTTGGGGCACCCGTTCGAGAAGTGATTACTACTTTTGTATGGAATTCATTTTTATTAAATGTCTTTTCTTTAATCTTTGCATTATTGATCGCTATTCCTGTGGGAATTCGGTCAGCTGTTAAAAAGTATGGACCTTTTGACAACTTTTTTACAGTATTTTCTTTAGTGGGTGTGTCCATGCCGACGTTTTTCTTTGCCTTAATATTGATATTTTATGTGGCAATTCCTATTGAAGGGATTCCTTTAACAGGAATGCGTACAGCGATATTATCAATTAGAGGTTATCCAAGTCGAATGGCTGAAATTATAGATGTGGGAAGACACATGATTTTACCAGTCACTGTTTTAACTTTAGCAAGTTTAGCATCCTTGACAAGATATACTCGAAATGCTGTCATAGAAGTTATTAATCAAGATTATATTCGTACGGCACGTTCTAAAGGATTAAAAGAAAAAGTCGTTATTTACAAGCATGCATTTAGAAATGCTTTATTACCCATTATCACCTTATTAGGAATGTGGATCCCATCTTTATTTGGTGGAGCGATTTTGCTAGAAACGGTGTT
>SKID01000052.1 GCA_007116605.1 Tissierellia bacterium | reverse complement strand
TTCGCGACATTATAATATCTTCTGTGAAGTCTTTTTTATAACATTAAGATAAAAAGGAACAGGATAGTAAATACGGTCCGACTGGCATTGATAATTAATATCAATTATGATATGATTATAATATACCAAGATGAAAGGGTGAGTATAATGTTGAAAAAATATAGCCTGTTAATATTGATGCTTTCGATAATTCTGGTTTTATCAGCCTGTACACCTAATAATGATCAGGCTGTTTTAGATTTAGAAGAACAATTAGCAGCTGAGCAAAGCAAAGTAGAAGAATTAGAGAACACCATTAACGAGCAAGAAAATACAATTGCAACATTGATAAGTATTAATGAAGAAAATACAGCAACGATTACATTGTTAAACACGACTATAGAAGACTTGCAATTACTCAACTCTACACAAAGTAACAGCTTGTTACAAGAAGCTATAGAAGTGGTAGAACTATTGAAGAATCAGGATGCCGCCGGATTAGATAGCAGAGTGAGTCCTACGAGAGGTGTGAGATTTTCACCGTATCAATTTGTCAATGAAAACACGGATATAGTGTTTTATCCAAGTAATACAGTGCCTGTTATGTTTACCAATACAATGGTCTATGCATGGGGAGAATATGATGGCACAGGAGATACCATATCTGGAGATTTCTCATTTTATTATGACAGATTTGTGTATGATGTAGATTTCTTTAACCCAGAAATGATCGGTATTAATACATTTCTAAGCTCAGGTAGCATGATTAACAATATTGAAGACATCTATCCTAATGATCAATATGTTGAATTTTATTTCTCAGGATTTGATCCCCAATTGTTTGGAATTGATTGGAGAAGCTTGACTTTAGTGTTTGAAGATGACAATGGCACATGGTATTTAGTGGGAGTGATTCATGGTGAATGGACAATTTAATATACTCGAAAAAAATCTAGGCGTTTTCTAACACTTTGAAGTGAAAGAAAACGCCTAGATTATTGGTGCCAGTTGCTTTTTATCCAATGACTAACTTTGTAGTTGTTGGCAGATAAGTACTGCAGAGTGCGGTTGATTAGATGACTATAGGTATTAAAATTTTGGAACTTATTTATTATTTGGATTTCTGCTTTTTAAATCACTAAGCATTTTAAGCACTTCATCTTTTTTCGTTAACAGAGCACCCATTTCGTTATAAATTAAACCGTCGTGCCGATGGCCTTTTTCAATAAAAAACATGGAAATACCTCCAAGCCCTACATGAGTTCCAACAGATACACCCATTTGCATGATATAGATTGTGCCTGTAAACTTGTTTTCTTGCTGCATCTTTATTTTCAGTCCTTCAGCTTTTGCCTTGTCAGAGCTATAACCAATAATAACAAAATCAGTTAAATCTAGATCAGCTCTTATATTAAATTCTTTGATGTAGTGATTAAGTACATTTTTAGAACCTCTTGCTTTTGCTACAATAGCGCCTTTTCCATTTCGCATAGACATAATGGGTTTGACTTTCAACATTTTGCCAATCATTGCACTAGCATTGGTTAAACGACCACTCTTGATTAAGTTATCTAAATCATCTACTGCAAGAAAATGTTTAACATTCGTCTTGTAGGTTTCATTAAAGTCAATAATTTGTTGGAATGTGGCACCTTGTTCTATCAGCATGGCAGATTTTAAAATTAAGTAACCACTGCCATGGCTCATGCATTTTGAATCAACAATATGGATTTTTGTTTTGGCGTCACCATGTTTCTCAATATAGTATTCTTTTCCTAACACAGCAGATTGATGAGAACCGCTTGTACCACTAGACATGCAAATACAGATAATTTCTTCATGTCCTTTATTAAAAGCTTCCTCAAATAATGCCATAAACTCTGAGGGACTGGGCATACCAGTTTTTGGGAGTTCTTTTAAGGTACTTAACATGTTGTAAAATTCTTGTGGTTGAATATCTACCCGATCTTTATAATCTTTGTTGTCGATAGTAATGGTTAATGGTGCGATACTTATTTGATACTTTTCAAGAACTTCATCAGACAAATCACAGGTTGAATCAGCTATTATTTTAATCATTTGGCCTCCTTGTGGCATCAATTTAATATATGATATACCGCTTATTTATTTTATCCGATTGTTATAATTATTCTAACACAAAATAAAGAATAAAACCGGATAAATTTAGTTTCAAACCTTAATATAATTGGTTTAACGATGTTGTCAAATCGAATAAACGCTTATTATATAATGCATGAGAGTAATACTAGACATTCCAACATAACATCATTGATGGATGTGACATGATAAATAGATAGAGGGTATTTTGTTGTTAATAATTTGATTATAGATTATACTGTAATAGTATAATACATTTAAGGGGAAGGGTATGAGTTCAAAGATATTAGACTATGTTGATTTTGAAGCAATTAATAATCTATTAGAAGGATTTAATAAATTAACAGGTTTTGTCGTGGCAATCGTTGATTTAGATGGAAATGTATTATCTCAATCAGGATGGAGAGATATCTGTACACAATTTCATCGCAAATATGACATAACGAGTCAAAACTGTACTCTCAGTGACATTGAGCTGACAAAAGCAATCAGTAAAGATGAGAAGTACCGTTACTATAAGTGTTTAAATGGCCTAATTGATGTGGCGGTGCCGATCATCATAAATGATGAACATATTGCGAATTTATTTACAGGTCAATTTTTTTTAAAAGAACCTGATATCTCTTTTTTTAAAGATCAAGCTACACGATATGGCTTTGATGAGAAACCTTATATTGAAGCATTGTCGAAAGTACCTGTATATACAATAGAAAGAATTGAATCAGTGATGGAGATTTTACTCTATATTACACAAATCATTATTAAAATGACCAACGATCAGTTGTACCAAATAGAAATCAATAAGGCAATCATGAAAAATGAGGAGATTCTCAAAGCCCATGATACCCGTTATCGCACAATAATAGAAACAACTCAAGACGGCTTTTGGGTTGTTGACATAAATAGTGGAAAAATTACAGATGTGAATGAAACCTACAGTCGTTTAACGGGCTATTCTAATGATGAATTAATAGGGATGCATATAAGCAACCTGGATGTAAGTGAAACACCTGAAGAGACAAAAGCCCATATTGATTATCTTTTAATCAATAAATCTGATTATTTTGAGACTCAACACAAGAAAAAAGATGGTTACATTATGGATATAGAAATATCAGCTACATATATAGAAGAAGAAGCAAGTATTGTCGCATTTTGTCGAGACATTACCGAACGCAAAAATGCAGAAAGGGAATTATGTTATTTGAGTTATCACGATCATTTAACAGGTTTATATAACCGAAGATTTTTTGAAGAAGAACTAAAAAGAATTGATAGCGGTAAAAAACTGCCAATATCGATTATTATGTGTGATGTAAATGGATTAAAGCTAGTTAATGACTCATTTGGTCATGATGCAGGGGATGAGCTTCTTAAAAAGACCACCGCTGTAATCAAAAAAGCTTGTGGACAAAACACGATCATAGCTAGAATTGGTGGAGATGAATTTATTGTTTTATTACCTAATACGGGAGTTCGTGAATCAACAAAAATTGCTAAAAACATCAAAGAGTTAGCATCTAATGAAAAGGTCGAAAATATAGAGTTGTCCATTTCTTATGGGTATGACACTAAAACAAGGACCACACAATCAATGGTGGATGTGATTGCTAATGCTGAAAATCATATGTATAAACAAAAACTTTATGAACGTTCCAGTTTAAGAAGTAAAACCATTGATTTAATAATGAGTGCGTTATTCGAAAAAAGTAATAGGGAATTGTTGCACTCTAAAAGAGTCAGTGCCATTGGTAAAGCGATTGCAGATAAGATGAATTTAGATAAAGAAATGATTAACAAAATAGGGATAGCTGGACTGATCCATGACATTGGGAAAATAGGAATTGATGAAAAAATTCTTAATAAAGATGGCTGGTTAGAACCTGATGAAAGAGAAACCATTGAAAAGCATCCTGAAATAGGCTGGCGTTTGTTAAGTGCAACAAATGAATTTGCAGAATTAAGCAAGCTCGTTTTAACACATCACGAAAAATGGGATGGTAGTGGATATCCCAATGGATTAAAAAGTAATGCAATACCTCTTGAAGCCAGAATTTTGATGGTTGCTGATGCTTATGATGCGATGACAAATGAAAGAAGTTATCGAAAGGCATTAAGCGTAGAAGAAGCAGTTCAAGAATTAAAAATCTGTTCAGGAACGCATTTTGACCCTACTGTTGTTAATGTGTTTATATATCAAGTACTAACAGAACAAGTTTATTGATCGGCTTAAAGCATTAATAGGACTCTTGGATTAATAATCATTTGAGTTTTAGACTGAAACTATCATAGAAGTGAAAAACCCTGTAAGATTGTGTTCCTCTATCTTTTAGGGTTTTTTAAGATGACATTGACAAAATGCAATATATATATTACAATCAAAAACAGTGGATACATTGTAAAAATGTGAAGTTGAGGTGATTGTCATTATTAAAAATTGTGTTCGTGAGAGTCGACAAGCCATTCAAATGACACAAGAGGAGTTAGCCCATAAAACAGGTGTAACTAGGCAAACCATTGGCTTAATTGAAAAGGAAAAGTACAACCCAACAATATCTTTAGCATTTAGTCTAGGCAAGGCTTTAAATAAGACATTAGATCAGTTGTTCTGGTTAGAGGAGGATCATTCTGATGATAGGTCGTGATGAAAGAGCGAATAAGGATGTAAAAGCAGCAAAAAGTATTGGCTATTCAATATTTTGGTATGGAATTTTTGTGGTATTATTATATCGTTGGTTTGTTTTGAACCAAAGTTTAAGTGAAACCCTAGATGTCTTTGTGATCTGGTTGATGGCATCAGTGATACAATTCATGGCATTAGCTATCAAGGGAGTGCCCATGACCTATCCTGTGGAGGCAAATAAGAAAGAACAAAGAGGGTTCTTGTTTATTGCACCCCTAGTCACAGGGATAGCCACTGCAATTATTTTGATCTTTTTTAGAGATGGTGTAGAAACTTGGCGTATAATAGGTGGCTTTGCTGCAAGTTTTGTGGGAACATTACTTCTGATTAGTGTGTATAAGGGGATTTTAACATTGTGGGAGAAAAAATATCTAGACTAATC
>SKID01000266.1 GCA_007116605.1 Tissierellia bacterium | reverse complement strand
CACAGACAATCAACAGGAATCTAGAGTGTTAAAGACCACCAGAATTTTAGAGATTGTTATTTAGTGACGATACAGTGCTGATCTCAAACTTTAAAAGTAGGCGTCTTGACACCCTTAATCATCGGAAAAATAAGAACTAAAAGGTCTAAATTAATTTGAATTTGAAATAGATTAAAAGACAGTAAAAAGGAGAAAGATATGATTATAGCGCTACTAGTGATAGGGTTTTTATTGATAATCATTGGTGTTAAAACGATACTGTTTAAACCTTATCCAAAAGAAAGCTATGAAAGTTCACAGATTGACTTAAATGAAGAAAGCATTGCATCGCATTTGTCAAAAATGATTCAGTGTAAGACCGTTTCTTCAGATCATTTTGAAAAAATTGATGAAAGTAGTTTTATTGATTTTAAGGAGTTACTGAAAGCGTCTTATCCAATTGTTTATGAGACATGTAGTTTTGAAGAAATCAAACCCCAAGGATTACTTTACAAATGGAAAGGGAAAACTAATCAAAACCCAATTGTATTGATGTCTCATTTTGATGTTGTGCCAGCAGATGAAAACTTATGGGATATTCCTGCCTTTTCGGGTATGATCAAAGAGGGTTATATATGGGGTCGTGGCAGCTTAGACACAAAAGGCACCTTGTGTGGCATCATGGAGGCAGCTTCATATTTAATGGAAAAAGGTTTTGTACCTGAAAATGATATTTACTTTGCTTTTGGTGGAGATGAAGAGGTGAGTGGACCATCAGCGCCAAATATTGTTGAAGTTTTAAAACAAAAAAATATCAAACCTGCTTTTGTTTTAGATGAAGGCGGTGCCATTGTACAGAATATATTTCCAGGTGTGGCAGAGCCGGTAGCAGTGGTTGGAATAGGAGAAAAAGGTTATATGGATGTGCGTCTAGATATCACTGGTCAAGGAGGTCATTCATCAGCTCCACCTGCCCATACCCTGGCAGGTGAATTGGCACAAGCAATTGTGAATATTGAAAAGAAACCTTTTGAAGCCTATTTTACATTGCCTATTTTGAAATTAATTGACACATTAGGAAGACATTCGAGCTTTGCTTATAGAGTTATATTTGCCAATTTATGGTTATTTAAACCCTTATTAAAAAGAGTTTTTTGGAAAATGGGGGGAGAAATTAATGCAATGATTCGCACAACCACTGCGGTAACCATGCTATCAGGTAGTCCAGCCTTCAATGTGATGCCGCCACAAGTGTCAGCAGGGATTAACTTAAGACTACTCAAAGAAAACTCACCAGATCAGGCCGTTGATCGATTAAAAAGTGTCATTAATAATCCCAAAATCCAGGCCACCGTAGTCTCATCAAGAGAAGCTTCTCCTATTTCGGATATTGACACAGTTGGATGGGATAAGCTTAAAAGGGCTATTTGCAAAACGTGGCCAGATACCATTGTTTCTCCATATTTGATGTTAGCAGGCAGCGACTCTCGACATTATTGTGAGATTTCTGATCAAGTTTTCAAGTTTTCTGCTATGAGGTTGACTAAGGATGAACTAAAGCTAATACATGGTAATAATGAAAGAATTTCAATTGATCAACTATTGCACATTGTAAGGTTTTATATTGAGTTGATGTTGGTGTTTTAAGAAATTTTAGCAGTATGAGCCACAAGCGAAGTTATCAAATCAGCAGGACTCTTGGATTTGGATGGCGTGTCAAATGCCACTTGAATGCTAGAGACCCTAATCCACGGACGTTCCTTATATTATTTATCTCCACATTGAAGTGACGTCATATTACGGTTAGTCATAAGAAAAACTTAAATATGATTAAACTATTGAAATAAACACAAAAAAAAGATATAATAACTAGGTAAATGCATATTTGTTAGGTGAGGCTACTATTCAGAAATATGCTTCTGCCCGGAAACATCGAGAGATGCCAATGGGTCAACAGGCTTTATCGGATTAAGGTATAGCTTAACGGAGCTGTTGAAAAACTACGCTGTTTAGTGCTAAAACTCAACGAGGATAAACCAAAAGATGTTTTTAGTGAGTCTTTCCTTGTTGAGGACTCATTTTTTAATGTATTATCATCTGGGTTTGAAACGATAACTGTATGTTAGAGATAGTTATCAAGGGTTGCTACAGTATTATTCCCACTTTGAAGTGGGAGTCTTATTACTGTTAGTCATCGGACAAAATATTGAGAGTGAAAGGCAGGTGGGAGAAGAGTGGATTCGGATCCGTTGTATCACAGTCGAATGATAAAATCAAATCAAGGGCTTTTCGACTACTTGTGTTGGTTTGAAAGCCCTTAAAGGAGGGCATAATGATAGATAGAGCGATACAGCTCATTGAAGAAGGCAAATATTCACATGCAAGGACAGAAATCCTGGAAATGAATGTGGTGGATATTGCAGAATTATTTGAGGAACTTGAAACAGAAAAAATATTAATCATGTTTCGTTTATTACCGAAAGAAATTGCGGTGGATGTTTTTTCGTATATGTCGATAGAGTCCCAACAATTCTTAATAGAAGCAATTACAGACACAGAGATAAGAACCATTGTGGAAGAACTTTTTTTAGATGATACCGTAGATATATTAGAAGAAATGCCAGCGAATGTGGTCAAAAAAGTTTTAATTAACACTAGTAAAGATAAGCGAGATTTAATTAATCACTTTCTAAAATATCCAGATAATTCTGCCGGATCCATCATGACCATCGAGTACGTGGATTTAAAAAAAGAAATGACGGTCAAACAAGCGTTAAATCACATCAGAAAGATAGGTGTGGATAAGGAAACGATTAATACCTGCTATGTGATGAATCAAAATCGAAAGCTTGAAGGGATCGTTTCATTAAGAAAGTTAATTATGAGCGATGAAGATGTTGTCATCGATGAAATTATGCAAACTAACATCATTTCGTTAAATACCCATACAGACCAAGAAGAAATTGCAGCAATATTTAAAAAATATGATTTGTTAGTTATTCCTGTTGTAGATAATGAAGTGCGGCTTGTAGGGATTATCACAATTGATGATGTAGTAGACATCATTGATCAAGAGAATACTGAAGATTTTCAAAAAATGGCAGCGATGCAACCTTCAGATGAAGAATACTTAAAAACAAATGTTTTTAGCCTTGCTAAACATAGAGTTATCTGGCTGATGGTCTTGATGATATCTGCAACAATCACTGGGAGCATCATTAAAAGTTATGAAGAAATACTTCAATCGGTGGTCATTTTAGCAGCATTTATTCCCATGTTAATGGACACAGGTGGAAATTCAGGTTCTCAATCTGCCACATTAGTTATTCGTGGACTTGCATTAGGTGAGATTGAAATGCAAGATATAGGGCGGGTGCTTTGGAAAGAATTTCGTGTCAGCTTGCTGGTTGGGACTTCTTTGGCAGGAGTAAATTTTTTAAGGATTTATTTTATAGAAAGAACCGACTTAAATGTTGCCATAACAGTGTGTGTTAGTTTGTTTTTAACTGTCGTGGTGGCAAAAATGGTCGGAGGAATTTTGCCAATTATCGCAAAAAAACTCCGTCTAGACCCTGCGATTATGGCCAGTCCATTAATTACAACCATTGTTGATGCAGTTGCATTAATTGCTTATTTTGCCATTGCTACTGCATTAATGGGTATCGCTTAGATCTAAGAGCTTAATGAATGTGATTCATTAGGCTTTTTTTATCTGATGACTAACAGTTCCATGACTTAGTTAGTGTTTTAAAAACCAACTGAATATAAGGGTTCTGTTTAATTTTGACATAACATGCGCTATCAACTATAAGATAAAACAAGTTTCTGAGTCGCGCCTTATGTGATTCTTTGTTTCAAATTAAAAATAAAAAACAAAGGATCTAAATACGAAGCAGCGAAGCAACTTTTTTATCTAATGACTCACAGTGCCAAGACTCGGTTATCGTTTCAAAAACCATCTGAATCCACGGGTTCTGCTTAATGCAAAGGCAACGATAATCTTGAATTCATATGCAGAAATTATCTGTTATAGTAAGTTGACAGTAATCAAAAAAGCAGATACTATGGATATAATCCATATTTTTTATTAATACCCATGTCTAACTAAAACAGGTCATGTTAAGTGTTTGCTAACTTAATATGAAATATTAGGGCTTCTAGGATGTTTGTACTGAGGTAAATTATGAAAGATCTCAATTCAACAAAAAAACAATCAAAGCTTTATAATAGTGCTATTATTAGACCAAAGATGGAGTCTTTGCGTTTTTTAATGGCCTATTTATTACTGGGATTTTTATGGATTTTGTATTCCGATCGGCTATTAGCGCTTTTAATAGATGATGTGGAAATAATGATGCGTATTCAGACCTATAAAGGTTGGGCTTATGTTTTAATCACCGGCGTTGTTTTTTTCTTGTTGATTAAGTCAAAGCTAGATGAGCTTAGAAGCAGTGTTGATGATAATCTTATCATATTTCAGCAACTTGAAAAGACATACGAACAAGTGAATCAACTAGCCTATTTTGATGAACTCACAGGATTACCCAATAGAAGTCTTGTAAAAACAACCATGGAAAAATGGATAGATGATAAAACAAGCACATACATAGCCTTTGTTTTAATTGATATTGATAATTTTAAGTATATTAATGATACTTTAGGCTATCAAGCTGGAGATGAACTGATTAAACATGTTGCTCAAATATTAACAAATCTTATTAGGGATGATGGTCAAGTTGGACGTACAGGTGGAAATGAGTTTTCTATCATTTTACAAAACATCGAAAATATAGAGTCAGTTATAATGGTTGTAGAACGCATAATTGAAACAATTAGAGATCCATGGGAATACTTAGAATATAAACTTTACTTAACGGCAAGTATTGGAATAGCCACTTACCCAGAGCATGGAGAGACTTATAATGATTTGCTAAGAAATGCAGACAGTGCCATGACTCATATTAAAGACTTGAATAGGAATGGTTTTGTAGTTTATAATCCCATTGTGCGAGAAAAAGTATGGAAACAAGTGTTGTTGGTGAGTCAACTTAGAATAGCGATTCAAAAAAATGAATTTGTGTTACATTATCAACCGAAGATTAGGTTGATGGACTCAAAATTAATGGGTGTTGAAGCCCTTATTAGATGGAATAAGCCAGAAGAAGGGCTAGTTTATCCAGGAGAATTT
>SKID01000053.1 GCA_007116605.1 Tissierellia bacterium | reverse complement strand
TCCGTCTTTTTTAATCGTGACGAAAGGTGTTTGATCAAGATGTTTGTCTCTTAAATAGTTCAATATTAATTGCAATTTCACATTACTCTCCTTCTACCCATTTTGTGACATCTATTTTTCGACATCTATCAAAAAAATTCTCTTTATTTCCATAGACATAAATCATGTATCGGTCATTGTTTTTAATTAAACGAAAATGATTCAATAGTTTTTTATTGGATATTTCTTCTGATACTCCTAATATTTCCTGCTTAAATCCCTGTGATGACAACAACTGATGCTTTATAGGCTGATCATTTTTCTCATCCCCTTGCCAAAACAGACTAGGAATGTCATGGTTAGGTTCATTCATTAAAAAATCGTCCAACAAGCATTCTGTACAATCAATATTTTGCTCAATGAGAAAATGATACAATATCTGATATAAGGCTATTCTTTTATGGGAGACATTAAATAAATCATTGGCAGCCCAATAGTTAGCAAATCTCTCAAAAAAATCAAAGGGTTTCATACAATCAAACACTAATGATAGGGTGCTATGAAAGTATTGTTCATTATAATATTTTTCCACAAGATGTTCAACCTGTTTTAGTTTTAAGAGCTCTAATTGTGTCATCCAACTATTTCTTATAATTTCATAAGGGGCTTCATCTAGATAAACTAATCCATACGCCTCTTTTTTTTCTTCCATAACGGTCCCTTTTAGTACTTTTAAAAATCCTAACTGTAGTTTATGTCCTCTCATTTGTGCCACTTGATTAAAGGATACTTTAAAATCATCGTAACTCTCATAAGGTAATCCGGCAATTAAATCTAAATGAATATGGACATTATTAAATGCTATGAGTTGCTGGACTATTTGTGATAATCTTTGAAAATCTGATCTTCGACTGACTTCTGCTAAGGTCTTATCATATGTGGATTGAATTCCGATTTCAAACTGAAACATATCCTGAGGCAATTGTTCAATGACATTTAATAGTTCATGATCTATTAATTCTGCTGTCATTTCAACATGTATCTTAACATGGTCTGGATTATTCTGAGAAATAAAACGAAACAGTTCAAGGGTTCTTTTTTTATGATCATTGAATGTCCGGTCAACAAATTTAATGGTTTTTGCTTTTGTTTTGAATAAATCTAGTAACTCATTTTTTACAATTTCTAGTGATTTTCGTCTTACTCCTTGAATGCTAGAAGATAAACAAAAACTACATTTAAAAGGACAACCTCTGCTGGTTTCATAATAAATGTATTGGTTTTCAAAGCATTCTGTAGGCTGGTAAGGATATGGTAGTTCATCTATATTGATTAATGTTTTTCTGTCAGGATTGATAAAAATTGTCTCTTCTTCTCTAAATGTAATACCCTCGATTAAATCTAATGGATGCTTTTTCTGCAAAGCTTGCATTAACTCGACAAAAGTAATTTCTCCTTCTCCTCTAATAATGAGATCCACATAGGGATAGGCCTTTAGGAATACCTCTGTATTAAAGGATACTTCTGGTCCTCCTAGTAAAATTTTAATATGGGGCTGACCTTTCTTTATTGCTTGACATAGCTTTAATGTTTCATCAATATTCCATATATAGCAAGAAAAGCCAATTAAATCTGGACCATCTTCTAATAATTTCCATAAAATATCATGCCTATCTTGATTAATTGTAAATTCTTGAAATTCAACATCTTCAATACCTTGATTCTTTGAGTATTTAGCCAAATAGCGTATCGCCAAATTGGTATGGGAAAATTTTGAATTAAGTGCAACTAGTTTTACTTTCACTGTTTATCTCCTGAACGAAATTTAAAGCACCCATAGGGGGACTGCACGATGACTCTACGAGGACTTTTTTGATTATTATATAGTATCGTCATTTTACCCAACAAATGGTGATTGATTGTACTCCCAGATTTTAAATGAAAAAACTTGGTCTTGGATTGTTCGTCAATACAAGTAACAATAAATCCTTTCTTTAATTTAGCTAAATAATCATACAGTCTTGATAGATAAAGCATCAATGGCGATTCATTCTTCATATCATGATTTGTTGCTGAAAAAGCATCTTCCCACTGGGGTATTAACAAATGATACTTTAACTTATCAAAATTAGCAATCATATCTATTCTTGACTGCTCAAATTTAATTCTATCTAATTTAGTTATGTCTTGATGGTAAGCCGCCAAATCAAAATGAATCAACCTTTGCTTTATCTCATCAGCAACCTTCTCTCTGGTTTGAATCTCCATACTATAAAAAAAATCATAGGCATGTAATAACCAATCAGCATACTTTTGGATAGGTGCTTTTAATAGAAGCAAATACTGATATAGCATAGACTCTAATTCATGAATATCCCGGGAAACCATAGCTAGAGGGATTAATCCATAAGCCCACATCTTTTGGCTTTCATCTCCTTGACAGTAGTATTTAAGAAACTCACGTTCTTCTTCAAATCTTCTTTGGTTGACCATGAAGCCACCCATAGGCTTGTTTTCAATACTTCTGACAACTATCATCAAAAACTTTAGATTATCACTATAGTAAAGTCCTTGATTAACTTGTTTCATCTCTTTGATTTCATCAAAAGGGGACTCTTCTTCTTGTGCCAATACTTTAATCCACTGTAGTTTTATTCGTTCCAAAATAATCTCCTAATAAAAATATAGCTGAATAATCAGCTATATTATATCTGTTTTCTTATTGATTATCAAACTCATATTGATATTTAGCAGCAAAATCCAATATCATTATGGAATAACTGCTCTGCTCTGGATTTCTTATTGTACTTCTCGATGCGATAAATCGCTCTAATCCATATTGACCTCGGTTATAGGCTGTCAATGTCTTGTGGATATTTCCTTCGTAAAAATCATATAAGTATTTTAGTTGTGTCGTAAACAAAAGAATATTATATTCTGGTTCAAATAAACGGTCTGGATCATATGGAATCCCTAGGTTTTGAGCTACTGGTCTAGCTGTATTATCCATTAGCTGACCTAAGCCTCTTTCTCCTAAAGCTCCCACTGCGTATGGATCAAAGACACTTTCAACTCTCATGATTGCTAAAATCACAAATGGATCTAATCCTAAGGCTTCACTTTGAGAGAGTATTTTTTTTGCTGCACTTTCATTTAAGTTAGTCAACTGTTTTATATAGTTGACTAATGACAATGCTTCTTCTTGCTTTCTTTTTATAGCTAATGCTTCTTTTATCTCTTGGATTTCAAGCTCTGTGTCCTCATCGACAACATAAATACTCTGGCTATCCGAGTCAGGGTCCTCATCTTGGTCAATGATTTTTAATGTGTTATCTTCGTAATCATTATCTGCTGTGACGGATATTTGTATGGCTAATGCCACAAAGACTGTTGCTAGCACCGCTACAACGATTTTGCTTTTTTTTACACTCATTTTTTTACCTCTTTCTAATTCAGCACTGGTTTATATAGTGTGCTGTTTTTTAATCAACAAGGTTCTTGACTTCGGTTACCCTTGAAAGGTCAACTGCACCCAAGAATCCCTTATCCAAGACTTTGCTCTACCGGTCTCTGGATAAAAAAAGATGAATTGAAATCAATTCATCTTAATCTGATTATGAACATGGTGTATTATAATCGACACTTTTATGCTTGTCAACCTTTTTCATTATTCCGTCACAAAATCTTAATAATTACATTTTCTCAGGTGTCTCTATTCCTAACAAGTTTAAGCCATTTTTAATAGTAATATTAACGCATTTTGTCAGTAGAATTCTTGATTGAGTTAATGCTTCATCATCTGTTAAAATAGGCATTTGATTGTAGAAGCGATTAAATTTCTGAGCAAGATCTACCACATAACGAGTGATATAAAAAGGCTCATTTTTTTCCATGGCACTCATGATGACATCTGAAAAGCCTGACAAAGCCTTTATCACTTCAAATGATTTTTCGTCAGTGAGCAAACTAAAGTCAACCTTAGCCTCAACTTCTTTGCCAAATTTACCTAAAATACTACAGGTGCGCGCGTAAGTATATTGGGTATAAGGACCGGTCTCTCCTTCAAAACTTAGGGTTTTATCCCAAGAGAATACATAGTCTTTGATTCTATTATTATATAATTCTTGGAATAAGACTGCGCCTATACCTACTTTTCTTGCAACTTCTTCTTTATTTTCTAATCCTGGATTTCGATCGTTAATCACTTCTAATGTTTTTTCCACCGCTTTTTTCAGCACATCTTCCAAAAAGACAACGCGACCTTTTCTTGTAGATAGTGTGCCTTCTTCCAAAGCAACCATACCAAAAGAAACATGTTCACAATCTTTTGCCCACTCGTAACCCATTAACTCTACAATTTTTATCCACTGCTGAAAATGAAGATTTTGCTGGGATCCAACCACATAGATATTTTTGTAAAAATCATAGGTTTCTTTTCTGTAAATTGCCGCTGCGATGTCTCTTGTAATATATAGTGTGGACCCATCACTTTTTTGGATTAGTGGGGAAGGCATGTTGTATGGCTCTAAATCAACAATTTTTGCTCCTCGAGAATCTACTAATAAGTTTTCTTCTATTAATTTTTCGATTACTTTGGGCATTTTGTCAGAGTAAAAGCTTTCACCAGCAAAAGAGTCGAATTTTATATTGAGTAGGTCATAGACTCGATTAAACTCTTTTAAGCTAACTTCTTTAATCCATTTCCATAACTCTATTGCTTCTTCGTTCCCCGTTTCTAGCTCTTTAAACCAATAACGGGCTTCTTCTTGTAATGCGGGGTCTTTTTCAGCTTCTGCATTAAAGTGGATATACAATTTGAGTAGTTCTGGAATTGGGTTTTTCTCAATCGCTTCTCTATCTCCCCATTTTTTATAGGCTGAGATCAGCATACCAAATTGGGTGCCATAATCCCCTAAATGATTAATCGCTATGGTGTTAAAACCCATGAATTTATAAATATTGTTTAAGACATTCCCTATCACAGTGGTTCTAATGTGCCCTATATGAAAGGGCTTTGCTATATTTGGTGATGAAAACTCAACGATAACATTTTTGCCTTGTCCAATATTTTGACTGCCATAATTCTTTCCTTTTTTAACCACTGTTTGCATGACATCTTGTGCAAAATAGCTTTTACTCACAAAAAAGTTTACATAAGGCCCTTCATTGACAATGGATTCAAAAAATTCATTGGTTTT
>SKID01000010.1 GCA_007116605.1 Tissierellia bacterium | reverse complement strand
GCCAATATACTCGATGAAAAAAATACTATCATCATCATAACGCCTGATGCTATGAGTGATTTTGTTAAATTAATCAAGATGCTTTTACTTCCAATAGATCCTATCTTTTTCTTAATTCCAAACCACAACAGAATCATTTGTATGATTGAAGCTATGCTTGTGGCTAATGCTAGGCCTCTAAGTCCCATGTATCGTGACAAGATTATATTTAAAACAATATTAACAAGGACTGCTACCATAGATATATATACGGGCTTTTTTGTGTCTTTAAAAGCATAGAACACTCGCGTTAAAACTTGATTAACTCCTATTGATATTAAACCTATTGAGTAAAATCTCAAACTCTGAGAAGTCATGTAAATTGCTCGGTCATCAAAAACACCTCTCCCATAAAACAGCTGAATAATCGGCTCTGATAAAATGACACAACCTATTGTGGCAGGAACTAGAAAAACTCCCACACCATTGATAGATGTTTTAAGAATCTGCTTTAACCGTTTGTCTTGATTTTGTATCACTAATTTAGACAGATTTGGATATAGGACAGTCGTAATTGAAACCACAACAATTCCAATAATTGAATGATTAATAAGATTAGCATAACTTAATGCTGAAATCCCTCCCACTGCAAGGTTTGATGCAATTGTTCGATCAATAATTAAATTAATTTGATGTACTGATACGCTTAAAACTAATGGCATTCCTAAATAAAAAAAATGTCTAATATAATTGTCATGACCTTTTGTTACAAATTGATAACGAAATCCTTTTTTTCTAACAAATATCCACATGACAAAAAATTTACTGGAAATAGCAAACAAACTACCTATTGCAAGCACGTAAACATGTGTATGTTTACTCAAGATAATACTGAGAATCATCAAAAGATTCATTGGAAAACCAATTAATGTAGGTGCAATATAATCTTCATTTATGTTAAGAAGGCTACTATAAACATCCATCATGCCATAAAAAAATACACTCCCTAAGAGAATTCTTGCAAAAGTAACTGTTAAGTCTAGTGTTTCTAAGTCAAAGCCTGATGCAAACATCATCACTATAGGTCTTGTAAATATAAAACCAATGATAAATATTAAAGCACATATCATCAAAATACAATTTATAAGGCGATTGGCAAATAAATTTGCAGATACCTGCCCTTCCTTGCTATCAACTTCAATATATAAGGGAATAAATCCAGTAGCTATAGCGATTCCTAAAAAAGAAAAGATTACACCTGGTATTGATATTGCAATCAAATATGCATCACTTGTAGCAGAAGCACCATAATAAAACGATAAAAAAACTTCCCGTAGCAAGCCAAATATTTTGGATATAATTGTAATTAGCATGATAATAAGCACGCTTTTTTTCATTTTTCACCCGCGACCAATGCCTTCAATCGATTCCTCTCTTAAGAATGAGATCCATTTTTTCTCAAATTCATCCATCGAGAATTCGACTGCTCGTTTTCGTATTTCTTGTGGTATAAATCTTTGTTTATTATTTGTAATGTGCATAATCCCATCAAACAGTGCTCTTTCATCTCTCGGTCTTATCACCAAACCCGTTGTCCCATTAATATTGTGATAAGATGTACCCGTGCCTAGTTCAGTTGTAATCACCGGGATTCCGCATGCCATAGCTTCTAAAGCCACAAGACCAAACGCTTCTCCTCTATCTGTTGATGGCATGCAAACAATATCTGCACTTCGATAGAATTTGGGTAAGTCTTTATACAATACATGTTGATAAATTAAAACCCGATGTGAAACAGCATGCTCTTCTGAATAGTCCATTAGTAATTTAACATCGTCTGAAGAAATGACCACCAAATAATATGTATCTGGGCACATGGATAGTGCGCTAACTAATTCTTTAACTCCTTTGTATCTTGCCATTCTTCCCACATATAAAAGCACTTTGATAGATTCTGATTTAACATCAGGTTTTCTTTCAAGTATTGATTTCATAATTTCCCTTCTCATATCTTCACCATTTTCATTAAAAAGTTGTATATCCACACCTAATGGAATCACTGTAACATTTTTTCTTTTTTTTAAATGATTCGATGTTTTTTTAATATTTGGTGAAGTCGCAACTATATGATTCATATGGTTTAGAAATCGTTTCGTAACAATTTTTTCATACATTTTCCCTACAATGCCTTTCCCTACAATATCAGCATGATATAAGCAAATCCATCTACCCTGATTTTTCTTAGATCTTAATAACATTATTTCTGGTGCAAAAGAGGGATAATGATAAATCGTAATTGTATTATCTGATTGCTTCTTTTTTAATAGTTTTAAGTAACCGAAAGGGATCCTTAAACTTCTTCCTAACCTCATTGCTTTAATACGGTGTATTATGACACATCCATCTTGATGAGTTTCTGAAAACCAACTACGGTTAAAAGTGATTACCTCTGATTTATAACCATTAGCATTTACTATTTTGGCAATTTGCTGAGCCACAAATTCAACACCACCAATTTCTGGAGGATACATTTTATTAACCGTTATCACTTTATTAACTAAGTTTTTATTCTTAAGTTCTGGCATGATTATCCTCCATTAATAATGCTATTGTCTCTTAAAGTCATCATCAAATCGAACAATATCATCCTCTTCTAAGTATTCTCCCATTTGTACTTCAATGATTTCTAAAGGTATTTTCCCTGGGTTTTCTAATCGATGCTTTTCTCCTGCTCTAATAAAAATACTTTCACCAGATTTAACTAAACTAATTTCGCCATTAATAGTTACTTTAGCTGTTCCGCTCACAACAATCCAATGTTCACTACGATGATAATGAAGCTGTTCACTTAATTTTTTACCTTCAAAGACCGTAATTCTTTTAATTTTAAAGGCATCTTTCTGTTGGTCTAATATTTGATAAAAACCCCATGGACGATAATCCTTTGTGTGGTAGATTACACGGTTATCTTTACGTTTCTTTAATTCACCTACAACTTCTCTTACTTGATTTGTCTTTTCTTTATGGCAAATTAACAAAGCATCTCTTTGATCCACGATGACTAAATCTTTAACTCCTATTGCTGCAATCTGTTTCCCTTCATCAGATATCAATAGATTATTGTAAGCATCAATTAAAATAGGGTTATCAAAAAAATTATTTCCGTACTCATCAGTATTGTAGAGTGTGTCCAAAGCATCAAAACTTCCTAAGTCATTCCAATGGATCTCTAATGGAACAACAAAAACATGCTCACTTTTTTCAAGTATTCCATAATCAATTGAAATACCTTTTTCAATTTGCTGAAAGGCATTCTCCCAGCAGCTATGGTCATTAAATGCTCTAAATATTTGAGGGGCATATTTTTCAACCTCATCATTGAAAAATTCCACCTTAAACATAAAGATACCTGCATTCCATAAGTAGCCTTTCTCAATGTATTCTTTGGCTAATTGTTTACTTGGTTTTTCAATAAATGATTTAACTTTGTAACCATTATCTATCACTTCAGCTTTTGATATATAACCATAGCCAGTATGTGGCTGAGTTGGCATTATACCGAATGTTACAATCCCATGTTGAGATAAACCCTGAGATCTTATTATTTCGTCAATTAACATTGCATCTTTAGGAATGTAATGATCTGTTGGAAATACAACCACATCATCATTCTGGCTCTTACTCATTAAATAGACAGCACCATAAATGGCAGGTAAAGTATTCTTTGGTTTTGGCTCATAGAGAATATGGGCTCTTGACCAATCCAATCCCAATTCTTCAAAAGCACCTTGAACCAAGAATCGATATCTGGTATTAGTCACTACATAGACTTTATCTATAGTCGTTAATTTTAAACTTCTTTCAAGTGCTAGTTGGAACAAAGATTTTTTTTGATTTCCTAGTTTCAGAAACTGTTTTGGATAACCTTCTCTGCTTAACGGCCATAACCGTTCACCAACTCCACCTGCTAACAATATTACCCTCATTTTGACCTCCTGTGAGATAGAACTTCTTCAAATGCCTGAAGTGTTTCCTTGGCCGTATTTTCCCAAGTAAATTTTCGATACTGTTTTTGTCCTTTTTTTGTTAATGATTCCCTTAATGCGGAGTCATTCAAGAGATCGTACATTCCTTGCTTTATCTGATCAACATTATACGGATCTACTAAATACGCAGCATCTCCAACGACTTCAGGTACTGAAGTGATATTCGAAGCAATAACAGGGGTATTCAGACGCATTGCTTCAAGGGGCGGCAAACCAAACCCTTCATAAAGTGAACAAAATAATAATATGGATGCATTTCTATAGCACCATGATAGTTCTCTTTCTTCTAAAAATCCTGTCACAATAATCCTATCCCTTAATGGACTTCTCTTAATATACTCTATTACATCTTTAGAAGTATTATTAATGCCTCCTGCAATCACTAAAGAGACTTCCTGTTGGTTAAGCCTTTCAAAAGCTTGTATCATGCGAATAATATTCTTTCTTGGTGAAATGGTTCCAACTATCAACATAAACATTGCTCCATCTTTAATCATTTTAGGTTTAGCTACCTCTTCTGATAATGGGATGGATCCTAAATAGGTTACGAAAACAGGGGTTTTTTTGTAAAAAAAGGTCCAGTATAAGCAGGGTTTAAGAGAATATCAATTTTGTTCTTCTTCATGATTTTCGGAATCAACACTTGTTCTCCCCAAATCTTTAAATATTTACTATCATTCGCATTCGTTACTTCTATCACATGCACACTTGAATCAAAAAATTGATTCATTTCTATGTTTTTAACAAAAACATAAACATCATGTTCTTCGCAACGAACCAATGCATTTGTTATGTGAATGATATAGTTTCCTATTCCTTTATTCTCTCGACCCAGAACTAATCCATTAATTGCTATTCTCATAATAGTCTCCTGTTTCTCGCAAAATTTTCATGGAAAAATGTTCATCTCCTATTTATGATTTAGCATCAACTTTAGTCCATCTTCTAAAGTTACTTTTGGCTTCCAATCAAGAATTCTTTCTGCTTTAGAAATATCGGGCTTTCTTCTTTTGGGGTCATCCGTTGGTAGAGGCCTCTGTGTCAAGGTACTTTTAGAATTCGTGAATTGAATAATCATATTGGCAAGCTCTCTGATTTCACATTCATTAGGATTTCCTAAGTTAATCGGTCCTGTAACACTTTCCTCTGTTGACATAAGCTTTG
>SKID01000140.1 GCA_007116605.1 Tissierellia bacterium | reverse complement strand
TGGATAACGGTCTCTAAGGTCAGCTGCTGTTTACACAACATCTGAACCAAGAGTCCTGTTGACGAGTCGTGCATTATGTGATCTTTTGTTTCCTCGCTTAAGCTGACTAAAGGATAAAACATGCATCAGAGTCGCGCATTACGTGATCCTTTGCTTCAGGTTCAGAGCATTAAAGGATACCCCACATATCCGAGTCGCGCATTATGTGACCCTTTGTTACATTTAAATTTTTAAAAAACAAAGGGTCTAAATACTAAGCAGTGAGGATAATGGGGTATCCCTATAAAAGCAAAGGGTCTAAGTATTAAGTAGGGAAGATGCTGTTTTATCCTCTCTAAATACTAAGCAGCGAGGATACGGTTTTATCCTCTCTAAATACTAAGCAGTGAGGACACTATTTCATCCTTTATACTAAGCAGCGATGATACAATTGAATCCTCAATACTAACCAAAAGTCTTTAGCATCTTCCTCCAGAAAACCCTAAAACATTAACTGAAAAACCTTTTCTAAAAAAGTTGTTAGAGTAGTCAATAGAAAAACCCGAAAACTGGGACAACTCTTCTCCTAAGAGAAACTTCAACCCTTCTTTTTCAACAATTTCATCATTATCTTTCTGTTCGTCCAGAACAAGCCCTAATCTGGGCCCGCCTCAGCCAAAACCTGCTATATTTACACGTATGGCTTTAATGGTTTCTTTCTTTTCATCTAAAACGCCTTTAAGCGCTTGGATGGCTTCTTGAGTGACTTCTAATTTCATGATTATCTCCTTTCAATTTCATTATTTTTATATCAACCAGAGTCATGGTGTCATGTAGCAGCTAGTCCTGAAGGCTGTTAAAGATCATTTCAACCATGAGTTCCATTTGTTCATAAGTTAATTTTCCTCTAAAACCTGTGACGACTTCGCCTTCTTGATTAATTGCGACGGTTAAAGGGATGGCATTAGCACCGTAAGCAGCAGCAGTTCGACCATTTGTATCTAATAAAATGGGAAGATCTAAATCCTCGTCTTCTAAAAAGCGAAGGACACGATCCTTACTTTCTTGAACATTAACGGCCAATACGATTAAGTTGTCTTCTTGGTATTTTTCATGTATTTTTTGTAGATCGGGCATTTCATCAACACAGAATGGACACCAAGTAGCCCAAAAATTTAAGATGATATTTTGTCCACCAAAGGTAGCCAAAGTCACTTCGTTACCTTCTAAATCCATTAGAGTAAAATCAGGGGCATACACCACTTGTCGCTCTGGAGCTTGTACTGGAGTATCTTGAGAACCCTCAGAACTTTCATCAGGTGTAGATAAAGGTACGGATAAATCAGGTGGAGACAGCCTTTCACATCCTATCATGCCAGTCAAAACAAGGGTTAACATGAAGGCTACTAACAGTAATTTTTTATACAATGATGCACCTCCTAAGTAAATAATGCAGTTAAATAAACTAATTGGTTGGTATAAATCAATATTCCAAGAATCACCAACATCACACCGGCAAAACGGTTAGCATAAGTTGAAAATTTTTCAAACTGACCTAACCTTTCAGTAAATCTCCCTATAAATAATGAAGCGAGTAAAAAAGGAATAGAAAGACCTAACGCGTAAAAACCTAATAAAAACATGCCTTGCATTAAGGTGTCTTGTGTACCGGCGAAAAACAAAATAGAGGCTAACACAGCACCAATACAGGGGGTCCAACCTGCTCCAAAAGTGATGCCCATCAGGAATGAACCGGTGTAACTATCCATAAGCTTAGGTAGTTTAAACTGCTTCTGTCTTTGTAAAAATTTAATTTTCAAAATGTTAAGCATAAACAAACCAAATACAATAATCATAATGCCGCTAATTCTTCTAAGCCAAAACATATGAAACATTAATAAACGGCCAATACTAGAGGCGGAGGCTCCTAACAAGATGAAGACTAAACTGAAGCCTAACACAAATCCGGTTGTTCGGATAAAGGGCTTTAACCAATGATGACCCTTATCGTTAGCGGCAACCCCTGATATAAATGATATGTAGGCTGGAATCATGGGAATAATACAAGGGGAAAAAAATGAAACAATCCCCGCTCCAAAAGCAATTCCATAGGAAACTTCTGTCATACACATCCCTCCTTCATATAAAAATATAACATACCCCTACGGGGTATGTCAAGAGGCTTGCTAACGATCATGGGCATTAGACTTTAAATAGCTTGTTTCAAAAAATCGATAAATGGTATCTGCATCTTTGTTTTCAAGAGCGGTTTTCATCATTTGGAGGTTGGCATTAAACTTTTCTAGTTGCTCTAAAAGCTTATCGCTGTTTTCCATAAAAGCATCTGTCCATAGGTCAGGATTAATATTAGCCACTCGGGTGGCGCTTTTAAATGATCCTCCCACAAATGTACTCATGTCATCAGTATAAGAATCACAATTAACTAAGGCAGTGGCTACTAAGTGCATTAATTGGCTTGCATAGGCAATTTTAGTATCATGGGTATCTGGATCAGTGCGATAAACTTTCGAACAACGAAATTTAAGAGCCATTTCTTCAATTAATTGAAGGCTGGATTCCTTGTTTTTTAAAGTAGGTGTTAACAGATAACTGTTTCCTTCAAATATTTTTTTGTCAGCATAAAGAAATCCTCTAAACTCGTTTCCGGCCATGGGATGACCCGGAACAAAGTCCACATCATCACGGACAAAAGACACAATTTCTTTAACGATATTTCTTTTAACACCGGCAGCATCAGTGATGATGGCACCAGGCTTAAACAAATGCATATACTCTCTAAGAAATTGGATCACACCTGTGGGATAGATGCACATAATCACTAAATCAGACTTTGGTAGAATCTCTTCAGGACGAGTACTTCCCTTTGTGATGACTTGAAGCTGTTCAGCTGCAATTAACACATTCTCCTTAATATCAATAGCATAGAGGTTTTTCGGCTTAAGATATTGATTAATGGCAATGGCATAAGAGCCACCTTCCATACCTAATCCCACTACTGTGATATTCATTTCACTAAAATTAGCCATCATATACTCCTAGTTTAAGATTTTGTTCTCGATTTCAAGATATTTTTGGATTTTCTCCATTAAGCAATCAAATTTTTCTGGCTTAATGGATTGATCACCATCACAGAGTGCATTGACGGGGTCATTATGAACCTCAATCATTAAACCATCAGCTCCTGCCGCTACTGCTGCTTTAGACATGGGTTCAACTAAAGACCAAACACCTGTTGCGTGGCTAGGATCTACTATAATTGGCAAATGGGTTTTGGTTTTTAATATCGGAACAGCACTTAAGTCCAATAAATTACGGGTATCTTTTTGGAAAGTACGGATCCCTCTTTCGCATAATATGACGTTTTCATTGCCTCCAGCCAACACATATTCGGCAGACATGAGCAGTTCTTCAAGGGTGGCAGACATGCCTCTCTTAATGAGAACTGGTTTTCTCAGTTGACCCGCTTCTTTTAATAAATCAAAATTTTGCATATTACGGGCACCGATTTGAATCACATCAATCATATCATGGTATTTTTCCAATTGGCTAATAGACATGATTTCCGTTACAATAGGTAGACCCGTCTCTTTTTTTGCTTCCACAAGAAGCTTTAAGCCCTCTTCACCCATACCTTGGAAACTGTAAGGCGAAGTTCTTGGTTTGAAAGCACCACCTCTTAATAATCCAGCTTTAGATGCCTGGACACTTTTGGCGATGCCAAGCACTTGGTCACGGCTTTCAACAGAGCAAGGACCTGCAATAACTGAAAAATAGCCACCACCTAGCTTATGTCCACATACATCTACCACTAAGTCTTCTGGATTAAAGCGGCGATTTGCTTTTTTGTAAGGTTCTTGAACAAAGACCACCTTATCCACAATGGTTTGAGCACGTAACACGCTAGGATCTAGAATAGACGTATCTCCTACCAATCCAATTAAATAATGGTTTTCGCCTTGAGACTCATGGATATGAAAGCCTTTCTGCTTTAAGGAATCTTTCAAAAGTTCAATTTCATTTAAAGGGGCATCTTTCTTAAAAACAACGATCATTTTGTTACCTCCAATTTTTTTTAATAAAAAAAGGACTCATAACGAGTCCCTTGAAAATCCTAAATATATACAAGTAGGGTGTGCCTCATTATTCTATGATACGACTTATTCAATTACACTGCAATACATCTTCGCTATAATAATAGCCAAGATAATAAGCGTAATAAGTGTAATTAGCCGTATTCATGGATAAAAGAATCATGAGTAACTCCTTCAATGTATTACAAGAATTATATCACAAAAATAAGTCATGTCAAATGTTATTTTTGCAGTCATTAGAGACGGTGATCAGATGGTGATATACAGAAATTAAAATAGATATGTGCTGACAATCAAACAAATCATTGGATATATCATTAAAAAATGATATAATAACAATTGATATATCACAAATGGGAGGCTTTATAGATGACTGATGGCATGAATACGAACGAAAAAATTTATCAACTGATTAGAGAGAGAATTCTTAATTTAGAATATCCACCAGGAGATATTATCGAAGAAAAGAAGATTGCTCAAGAGTTTAATATTAGCAGAACACCCGTAAGAGAAGCTTTACTAAGACTGTCTAATCAATCTATGATTAATATGATTCCTAGAATTGGAACTTATGTGACCCAAATTGATATTAAAGAAGTAAAAAATGCTTATCAAGTCAAAAAGAAATTAGAAGCTTACGCTGCTGAGCTGACTGCCGAATATGCATCAGAAAGAGAAATTAATCGATTACTTGAAATTGCTGCAGAAATGGATAGTTATTTAGGAAGCAGTGACTATTTAAAATACATCCAAAGTGATTACGAGTTTTTTAAAATCATTAGAGAAACTTGTCGAAACGACCTTTTGACAGAAATGCTAGAAGACTTGAATCATATCATTGTACGGTTTTTACGCTATATTCAATATGTCTGCGAAAACCCTAAATGGCATTCCCAATCTTTAGCAGGTATAGCTAATGCCATAAAAAACAGAGATGCAGAAACAGCATACAAAGAAACAGAGTATTTCGACTCTGTTTATGTAAAAAAACTGTTTAATACTTATTTTGGATAATTATTTGAGTTTAAAGTTCACGCCGACTTGTTCTTTCCAGTGACGAGAGATCTCAGAAATGATTTTAATGCCCACCGAGGATATA
>SKID01000176.1 GCA_007116605.1 Tissierellia bacterium | reverse complement strand
GAATAAAAGGATTAAATATGTGTCCGATTCGCGCATTATGTGATCCTTTTCTTCATTTAAATTTTAAAAAAGAAAAGGATCTAAATATTAAGTAGGGAGGACACTATTTCATCCTTGATAGTCAGCAACGAAGATGCTGTTGTATCCAAAGCAAATGACCTAAATACTAAGCAGGCAGGACACAATTTCATCCTTGATAGTCAGCAACGAAGATGCAGTTGTATCCCTAAAGAACGAATGAAATAAAGCCGAAAGGAGTTAAAATGAAAAAGTATTGTATTGGAATAGACGGAGGAGGAACTAAAACATTAGCATATTTAGCCGACTTAGAAGGTAATATTGTGGATAAAACATTACTAGGACCTTCAAATTTTTATTCTATTGGCGAAAAAGAAACCATGCAGGTATTTGCAAGCATCATTAGTGTTTTTGTGGAAAAAAACCAATTAAAAGAAGAAGATTTGGTGTTTACGTCCATGGGACTAGCCGGTGTTGATAGAGAAGTGGACAAAAAAACCATATATGATATATGGCGAAAAATAGGCTTTAAAGGTGATATTTATGTTTATAATGATGCCCATGCAGCACTCGTAGGTGGATTACAAAAAACAGAGGGCATTATCCTTGTCTCCGGGACAGGATCTATCGCAACAGGTTTGAGAAATGGCAAGTTAATAAGATCCGGTGGTTGGGGGCATATTTTATCAGATCAAGGAAGCGGTTATGATATTGGATTAAAAGGATTACAGGCAGTAATGGCATCCTATGACCAAAGATTAGGTAAAACCTTGATGACCCATAAGGTACTGGATGAATTAAATATTAATCACCCAGAAGATGTCATTAGTTTTGTCCATCATTCGGACACAGACAAAAGCCATATAGCCAACATGGCTAAAGTGGTTATTGATTCAGCTAATGAAGGAGATCAAATAGCCAAATCCATCTTGGAGGGAGCGTGGCAATCATTGGTCTTATTGTCAAAAGCAGTGATTGGACAACTTTATCACCAAGATGAAAGGATAGAGATGACTTATATGGGTGGAATTATTACCAATGTAGATCTCATCAGAGAGCCCTTTGTTCAAAAAATGCAATCCATATACCCCTATCTTACCATCAAAAAACCAGCCCAAGACGCTGCCATTGGAGCGCTACTACTGGGCCAGTCAGAGCATAATCGCTAAACAAATAACCGGGAAACTACAAGAAGGATCATGATAATTGTTAGCAGAACTGAATAAATGTAAACATCACCAAAAATCATTTTAGACTCATATCGTTGGACGCAATAATTGGGGAAGTTCTCGCAAAAGTTTTCTAGAGGTTCATAGAAATATTTTTCTGCGCTCATCCATTTAGGAAGGTGCATTTGAAATAAATGAAATTTTTGACCGATATAAAACATGGCAAATCCAAGAATATAGATAATGACAAAACTCACTAAGTCTGCTATATCCCAAAAATTTAGACCCACTATATATTGATTGATAAAAACAGGATCATATGTGAAAGATTGTAACCCTGGAATAATAAGATAATCCAGAAAGAGGGAGGGTCTAACACCAATAATAACAATAAAAATAGCTAAAAGGCCCATTGAAAAAGATAGCCTTGGAAGGTCTCCAGAAACTTCTGAATGGGTTTTGTTTTTACCTAGAAATATATACCGATAAAATTTAATGAAAGAACAGACAGTACCTGCACTGACTAGCATAAATAGCATTTCAGCAAACCAAAATGAAGGATGTCCATACTCATAGGCTTCAACAATAGCATGATGAAGAATAGATTTACTAGCAAAACCATTGAATAAAGGAACACCAGTAATACCCATCACACCAATGAGAGCAAGGAAGGCGGTTATGGGCATTTTTTTCCAAAGACCGCCTAAATGATACATGTTAAGTTCTTTGGTGCGTGCAAAAACGGAAGCGGCCGCTAAAAATAGCAGTGCTTTGAATAAACCATGATTAACCATATGGTATAGACTACCTGCAAACCCCATGGGTCCTTTGTAGCCTAGATAGGCAGCAACGCCAATTCCCATAATCACATAACCCATTTGGCTGATGCTATGATAAGCGAGCATCAGTTTTATATTGCCTTGTAATAAAGCCATGAAAACGCCGATTATCATGGTGATGATTCCAAGCCATATCACAAAGGCACCGATATTTTTAGAGGTTAACCAGATAATACTATCGGCAGTAATATTTGAAGCACTTGAGGAATAGATACTAGACACCATGCGCAAGATTCCATAAGCACCTACTTTCATTAGAATTCCTGAAGAAAGGGCATTTACTGAAAAAGGTGCTTCTAAATAAATCTTCGGAACCCAGAAGTGAAAGGGAACCATTCCAGCTTTGATTCCAAAACCACCAATAAAAAAAGCAGCAATGACATATTTTACATAATTCATTTCAGAAAATTTTTCCGCTAAGTTAGTCCACTCATAACTTTGAGTATAGGCTGATAATAACAAGATGCCACTTAAGATACTTAATCCTCCCATAATACCCATATAGATATAAGTATTTCCTGCGGCAATAACTTGAGGACCCCGACGATGGGTCAACAAGGCATAAGTTGAAAAGGTCATAATTTCAAAGAACAAGAAAAAACTCAGTAAATCCCCAGCCATCAAGGTTCCTAAAGTAGATATATAAGTAATCACAAAAAAGAAATAAAAACTTCTTTCGCGACCTATGGCTTTAACATCCACAGAACTTGAAAAACTGACAACTAAAAACATGATGCCTGCAAAAACCATCAGTACATAGTTCAAGTAGTCAATTTTGAAAAAAATACCATTACCAAATAGACCGGGTATTTCATAAATAATAGGACCACTAGCCAGTTCTCCAAAAGCCAACAACATGAAAAGTGTCGTAATTCCAATCATGATTTTTACTGAGATGCGCCGAAAAAGTCTACGATTTCCTTTTAATAACGGTATAATTAAGGCTTCAATTAATCCAAATATAATGATAAAAGTCGGTAGCCATAATTGAATAATTAAGCGTGTTAGTCCCATTGATTCACCTCATAAAAATTATACAAATCTAAGTAAAACAAACAATATAATGGTCAAGACAGTAGCATAGATGATGACATCGCTACTAAGGATTTTTTTCTCGTAACGGGTGCAAATACCTTTTGAGCAAGCAATGATACCATCATAAATGGGTTGGTAAAGATTTCTTTGAATATCAAGTTTCTCATAAAAATGAAGATGAAATAAGTGGAATCGCATCCCTAAAAGAAAAATAATACCACCTAGAATATAAATAGCAATCATGATTCGAATATCTGCCCAATTAAAGAATTGAATACCGACAAGGTATCGATCAATAAAAGCAGGCTCAAAGGTCAAACGCTGTGCCGAAGGAATGATAAAATGATCCATCATAAAATTGGGAACATGACCTATAAGGACAATCAGTAAAGCTAATCCTCCCATAGCTAAGTCCATCATGCCTTTGTCTCCTTCTATATGTAAAAATCTATCAGGACATTTACCTAGAAAAACAAAGCCATAAAGTTTTAGAAAAGAACAGACAGTTCCAGCACTGACTAATGTAAAGAGCATTTCAGCATATCGAAATGAGTAGTGGCCATACTCATAGGCTTCCACAATGGCGTGATGCAATAATGATTTACTAATAAAACCATTAAAACCAGGCATTCCGGTAATTCCAAAAGCTGCAATAAGGCAAACTAATGCTGTAAAAGGCATTTTTTTCCACAGACCACCTAATTTGTACATGTCCATTTCTTTTGTTCTTAAATAAATCAAACCTACAACCATAAATAATAAAGACTTGAATAATGCGTGATTTACAATATGATAAATGCTTGCAGCATAGCCCATTCCACCTTTATAACCTAAGTAAGCTTCCACACCAATGCCCATAATAATATAGCCCATCTGGCTAATACTATGGTAAGCCAACATTTTTTTCATGTGATTTTGCTGCAAAGCATGAAAAACACCAATAGTCATAGTAATAATGCCCATCCAAATGAGGATGAAGCCTAGATTTTTGGATACAATCCAAAGTGGATCATAAAAGCCTGTTATTTCAGACATGTCAGGCATAAAAATACTGATTGCCAATCTTAAAATACCATAGGCACCGACTTTAATCAATATACCAGATAGCAAAGCGCTAGCAGGTGTAGGTGCTACAGGATGAGCTCTAGGTAGCCAAATATGTAATGGCAACATACCTGCTTTGATGCCAAAGCCTATGACAAAAAACAAAGTAATCATATATTTTCGCCAACCAATTTCAGCTAATGATGAAGCTAAAGGAATAAACTCCAAAGTACCTGTATACATGTACAAAAGAATCATGCCAAGGAGAATGCTCAGGCCACCAACCATGCCCATAAATATATAACTGTTGCCAGCGAGTAGAGACTCCTTAGATTGATTATGAGCAACGAGCAAATAGGAACTAAAAGTCATCAACTCAAAAAACAAGAACAAAGTAAACAGGTCTCCAGCTAACACTGTTCCCAGAATACCCCCAAAAGTGACAGACATCCATAAGTAGAAACGATCTCGATGTTTCTCAATGCCCATATAATCATGAGCATATATAGTCACAAAAAACCAGACAACACCAGCAGTTACTGCCATGATATAACTTAAGATATCCACACGAAAAGTTAAGCCATATCCTAAAACATGGGGAATATGATAAACCATTTCCCCCTTCATCACTTTAGGATACATGAGTAATATTAGTAGAAAAGTGATAAAAGTTGAATTAACAACTAATGTATCCCTGATCATTTCTGACTTTTTACCAAGATAGGCTTCGATAGGACCGCCAATAATTGGTAGAAATATAATGATAAGAGGCAAGCCTTGGATTTGTTCGATCCATTGAATGACAAAGTAAAACCACTCCCTTGGCTTGGCCATAAAGCTAGGCATAAAACCAATGCCAAAAGAAGAAGAAAGAATAAGTGCAATAAAAATCAAAATATAGATGATAAATACAATAATGCAGTTTGTGCAGAAAAAATCCGGCAATAGACGTCTTTTTTGAAGTTTTTGTTTTGGGTTCATGATTAACCTATCCTAATCTAAATTATAAAATAAAAGTAGGCACTGCTTTTTCTATAATATTCATCACAATATTTGGGAAAAAACCAGTGACAATACATGCAAATGCTAAAACGATCATGGGAACAATCATAGTGACAGGT
>SKID01000080.1 GCA_007116605.1 Tissierellia bacterium | reverse complement strand
AGGATTATAATCAAAGGTTTGAGACTAAAATGATGGCAAAGCAAAAAGGCATGCTAATAGAAGAAGGGATTCTGGTGGGTGTAGGAGAAACATTAGAAGACATAGCTAATTCCATTGCAACAATGGGTGAGATGGGAGCTTCTCAAATGCGAGTCATGAGTTTTGTTCCCCAAAAAGGGAGTCCAATGGAAATGCATCAACGAGCAGATGAGACTTTAGAGTTAAAAATAATTGCTATCATAAGACATCTTTATCCGAATGTATTAATTCCGGCATCATTAGATATTGAAGGTCTAGGCGGCATGGCAAAAAGGTTAGATGCAGGGGCCAATGTGATTACTTCCATTATTCCCCCAAAATCAGGATTAGGTGGCGTTGCACAAAATCTAATGGATATTGATACAGGGGGTAGACAGGTGGAAGAAGTGACTAAAATTTTAAATCAAAAGCAGCTTCAAGTGGCTAGTCTTGCTGATTATCAAAAGTGGTTGATAAAAGAAAAATTAAAGCAGGCAGACCGATGAAAATGCTTATAGTTGGAGGCAAGCTACAGGGTGTTGAAGCCTGCTACTTAGCTCAAAAAGCAAATATCAAAACCTTACTAATAGACAAGAATCCAAGCTGTTTAGCAAGAAATCTTGCAGATAGTTTTATAGAGATGGATATATTGAAAAACAAAGAGGCATTTTTGAAAAAAGCTTATGACTGTGATTTGATTTTGCCTGCTATGGAAAATGATGCAGTGATTACTTTTCTCGAGCAAATCCAAATTAAATACCATTTACAGATTGCTTTTGACTTTAAGGCTTATCAAATAACCAAATCTAAAAAAAAATCAGATGCTTTATTTCAAGAACACCAAATCCCTTGTCCAAAGCATTATCCAGATGCAAGGATTCCTTTGCTCATGAAGCCTAGTGAAGCCAGTGGTAGTGAAGGTGTAGAAGTGATAAATTGCGAAAAAACACTTGAAGAAAAACTTCAGAAAATCACTGGAATGGATCAATGGATAATTCAAGAGTATTTAGAGGGACCTTCTTTTTCTATGGAGGTTATAGGTTCTCCAGGGCAGTATAAAACCTATGAAATCACACAAATTCATATAGATGATCAATATGATTGCTGTCGAGTAACCGCTCCATGTGATTTAGAAACTAGGGTCAAACAAGAGTTTCAACGAATTACCCTTGATATCGCAGAAAAATTACAACTGAAAGGGATCATGGATGTGGAAGTAATTCTACATAATGATACAATCAAAGTACTAGAAATTGACGCAAGGTTACCCAGTCAGACGCCAATCGTAGTTTATCAAACCACGGGCATTAATTTATTAGAAGAATTAATCCGTGTATTTATTCCGTATACACCCATCACTGTAACGAAGAACAATCCTAGGGTTGTTTTAGAACAATGGCTAATAAACAAGGACGCTACAAGCAATCTGGGTGAAAAGGTGATGACCCAATGTGGTCCATTATACTATTATGTTGGTCTAGTTGAAGAAGTTGATATATTGACAGATTATGTCCCTGGTGATGAAATATTGAGGATGATTCTTGTCATCATTGGGAAAACTGACTTAGAGATTCATGCTAGAAGAAATTATATTTTCAGTGAGTTAAAGAACAAGAATTTATTCCAAAAAACCTAATGATTTTACCAAAAATGATAGATTTAATGATATAAAAAAAACGTGAAAAATCATATAATAGTTTTATATTTATCGGTTTAGTTCCAAGAAAGTGCTGTTTTATTAAATAAAGTCGTGATTAATACCATTGATTCTCAAGTCACCAAGACTGCTTTTATGGGGATTAAAGGAGTGTGTTAGTGATAAGATTTTCAATGTATTGATGACACTTTTATTTATAATAAAAAAACAAAGCGAATGGAGGACTTATGAAAGAGAAAAAACAAGCAACGTTATTTCACGCATTAATTCCCATTGTTATTCTTGTAGCATCACTTTTTATCGGAATCATTTATTTAGGAGCAGATCCCCATATTCTTATTTTAATTGGTGCCATTGCGGCAACTTTAGTGGCAATGTTTGCCCTGAATTATTCGTGGACGGAAATTGAAACAGGTATTGTAGAAACGATTCAAATGGTCATGCAAGGATTATTGATTTTGATGGTTGTAGGAACCTTGATTGGTTCTTGGATTTTGTCAGGAACAGTTCCAGCTATGATCTATTATGGTCTACAAATTTTATCACCAGGTATTTTCTTAGTAGCGACTTGTATTATTTGTATCGTGGTATCTCTTTCCACAGGGAGTTCTTGGACAACTGCAGGTACAGTAGGTATCGCTCTTATGGGCGTAGGACAAGGGTTGGGTATTCCTCCTGCAATGACGGCGGGGGCTATTATATCTGGAGCTTATTTTGGAGACAAAATGTCACCATTATCAGATACAACAAATATGACTCCTGCTGTAGCGGGGGCAACACTTTTTGATCATATTAAGTACATGTTCCAAACAACAGGACCCAGTATTGCTATTGCATTGATTCTTTATGGGGTTCTTGGAGCAAGATATGCTGGACAAGCCTTAGACACAACTAGTATTGATATGATTATTGATGTTTTAAAAGTTGAGTTTAATATTACACCATTATTATTTATACCCCCTATTGTTGTTATTGGTCTTGTGGCAACAAAGAAACCAGCACTACCCTCTCTTGTTATAGGAACAATTGTGGGAGGATTGTTTGCAGCAATTTTCCAAGGTGCTCATATAGCTGACATCATTGACACGGTTCATTATGGTTTTTATATTGAAACAGGTGTTGATGTTGTAGACAGTCTATTAGTAAGAGGTGGACTAGATTCAATGATGTGGACGATTTCACTAGTCATTTGTGCCATGGTCTTTGGTGGCGTTATGGAGAAAACAGGCATGCTCCAAGCGGTGGGTCATTCAATTTTAAAAATGGCAAAATCTACAGGATCATTGGTATTTGCAACAACCTTCACAGCTTTAATGGCCAATATTTTAACTGCAGATCAATATTTAGCATTAGTCGTTCCAGCACGTATGTATAAATCAGAATTTGATGAGCGTGGTTTAGAGCCAAAGTTATTATCTCGTACCTTAGAAGAGGGAGGAACTTTAACTTCTGCTTTAATTCCATGGAATACATGTGGAGCCTATATGATGACGGTGCTAATGGTCAATCCTCTAGCGTATCTGCCCTATGCCTTCTTTAACTTAATCAATCCAGTAATGGGGATATTGTTCGCCTATATGGGTTGGGGAATTAAGCAAGTAGACCCTAAAGAGCAGAAAGCAAGTTAAACTGTTTTTTAAAACCACCGTGTTATGGTTAATACGGTGGTTTTTTTGTTAAAAAAATCAATACATTGTGATATAATGCTTAAAGACTGAAAAAGTCAAAGATGTAATGGATTAAAAAAGGAGAGATTTATGAAAGTCGAAAAAATACGCGATAATTTTTATTGTTTTATTTTTGATAAGAGAAAAGCAACAAAATTTGGTTATAATTTATATGTGATGGTTAATGGCAATGAAGCTATTTTAATCGATTGTGGTTTTAGAGAACATAGTCAACAAGTTAAAGATTATTTTGAAGAAAGAGCCATAACGATTACAAAAGTCATTATTAGTCATTTTCATTTAGATCATATCAATGGATTAAAAGTATTTGAGAATGTGACTGTTATTGGAAGTCATTTATATCAAGATGCTTTAGATACTTTTGTAGACAAAGAACAACAATCATTATATAAACCAGATATACAAGTGTATGACACATATGCCTTTAGTCATGGAGATTTTAATATAAAGGTGCAAACTTATCCAGGTCATTCAGATTGTAGTATTATAATCTTTATTAATGAGACTTACCTTCATATTGGAGATGAACTCATGTATGCCAATATTGATGAGCCGGTTATTCCGATAGTACCTCATCATAAAATACCTCAAGAAATAAAAGCCTTACACCAACTGAAACAGTTTAAACACTATCACATATTGACTAGTCATGGAAGGATCAATCGAAAAGATTTAGACCAAGAGATTGATTTAAGGCTTCATTATCTAGAAAGTATCTGGCACTCAAAAGAAATGATTTCCTATGAAGAGGCAGTAACAAAAAACCCAGTTCAGTTTGTTCATTCTGAGTGGCATGAAAAGTTATATCAAGATTAAATAGACTTTTTTATGATGGTTATCCTTGATAGAATATCCCTATCAGGTGTGTTTCGGAAAGTTTAGAAGAATTCCTTCCCTGCATCGAATTTGAAGATTTGTTTGGCTTTAAATTTAAAGTTAACAAGGCATCAAATAAGACGCGACTCAGGAATATGTTTTATATTTGTTCAGATGAGGGATAAACTTTATGAAATATTAAATAGTTGACAGGTAGATCATTATCTGTTAGTATGATGAGAATTAAATATGTGTATAACAGAGGCCGCGATATGTCAAGAGTACCTGAATGGAAAAGGGACTATCGCCGAAGTGTGAAAACACTGGGGCTGTGCTGAATAAGTACAGAACTGTCCGATACGGAGCCCACCGTAGAAGGGAGTGCTGTTATACATTGGGGGTAAGAATCAATGATTTTTTGTCATGAGTTTTTTACTCATGACTTTTTTGTTAAGTTGATCCCCTTTATGTGCCTAGCACAATAGGGGATTTTTTTAACATTTGACACCAAAATATCATTCTGATTCGCCTCACAAAAAAATGGAGGAAAGAAATGATTTTTAAAGGAGCAGGAACAGCAATAGTGACACCATTTAAAAATGGTCAAGTGGATTATGAAAAGTACGGTGAGTTATTGGATTGGCAAATTAATCAAGGGATTGATGCCATTATAACCTGTGGTACTACAGGTGAAGGGGCAACCCTTAGTGATGCTGAGCACAAGCAAGTCATGAAATTTTGTGTTGAAAAAGTAGCTGGCAGAGTCCCGGTTATAGCAGGAACGGGTAGTAACGATACCCAATATGGATTGCAGCTGAGTCAATATGCAGAATCAGTAGGTGTAGATGCATTGATGATGGTGACACCCTACTATAACAAAACAACTCAAAAAGGCTTAGTGAAGCATTACACATATCTAGCAGATCGTTTAACTAAGCCAATCATTCTATATAATGTACCTTCAAGAACAGGCATGAAGATAGAGGTGGATACCGCATTACAGTTGGCACACCATGAAAGGATTGTTGCTCTTAAAGATGCTACAGGAGATATT
>SKID01000019.1 GCA_007116605.1 Tissierellia bacterium | reverse complement strand
ATCACCAAAGATATTCTTGAACCGTATACAATTCTACTAAAAACATCTCTACCAAAATTATCTGTCCCCAATAAATGGTCTCTTGATGGGGGCTCTAAAATCCTAAAATAATCTTGATCATCTATACCATAAGGTGCAATTAACGGAGCAAAAATAGCCACTAAACCTAAAGCCACTAGTAAGCACAAACCTAGAATAGCTACTTTGTTTTTTTTAAGTCTTCTCCATACTTCTGACCATTTACCTCTCACTTTTTTCTCTTCTGTATTAGGATTATTGTCTCCTTGGTGAGGAGGTCTTATATCGTCTTCTTTTACATCGTGATTTGTATGATTAGATAATGTATTCATTTCAAGCCCTCCTTCTAAGATTTGTACTTTGCTTTTATTCTTGGATCAATAAAAGCATACAAAATATCAACACCTAAAGTCACTAGACTAAACAGAACAGCAAATACAAGAATTGATCCTTGTACAACGGGATAATTTTGTGTCCTAATGCCTGCCACCAACATTCTACCTACCCCAGGCCATGAAAAAATAGTTTCAGTGACTACTGATCCTCCTAGTAATACCCCAAATTGAAGACCCGTAATGGTTATCACTGGTATCATGGCATTCCACAAAGCGTGATAATAAACGACTTTTCTTTCACTCATACCTTTCGCTCGTGCCGTTCTAATATAATCTTGCCTTAACACTTCCAACATAGAAGATCGCGTAATTCTTGTAATATAAGCCGCATGTGCTGTTCCAAGAACAATCGCCGGCATAATTAAATGTCTAAACGTCCCGTAACCCGACGATGGTAACAATGAATATCCAAATGTATTATTCCAATATACAGAAAAAAACAATATCATCATCAAACCAAGCCAAAAATTAGGCATGGCTGCACCCAATAATGCGAAAAACATGGATCCCCCATCAAATATGGAATACTGTTTTGTTGCTGCTAATATACCCATCACAAGTCCAATAACCAATGCCACAATAATGGATCCAAATGCTAACAACATGGTTGCTGGTAGCCTTGCTCCAATTTCTTGAGAAACTGGTAAACCTGAGCTTAAAGAATTACCCAGATTACCTCGGACTGCTCCCCATAAAAACCTTCCATATTGGACGATAAAAGGATCATTCAACCCCATTAATTCTCTAACTCTTTCTATTTCTGCCTGTGTTGTGTCTTCCCCTAAAAGAAGGGTTGCAGGGTCACCTGGGCTGAAGTGCATGATTGCAAATACAATAAAGGTAACACCAATCAAAATGGGAATTAGATAAAGCAGTCTTTTAATGATATACTTATGCATATATCTTTTCTCCTTTCCATCCATAATGGATTTTAGCTTTAGGTAACCCTAAAGCTAAAATCCTTTAACCTCTATAAGCTTGTATTACTTCTTTTAATTAGTTAGTTACGTATACATTCTCTAAGAAGTGATATCCCGATGGGGATTGAACAAATCCAACCACTTCTTTTCTAACACCGTCTGCATTACCTTCATTCCAAATAGGAATCCACGGAGCGTCTTCTGCAATTAATTCTTGAGCTCTTTGATAGATTTCATATCTTCTCTCTTGATCTAACTCTACAAGACCTGCATCTAGCAATGCATCTACTTCTGGATTTGTATAGAAGGATCTGTTTCCAGAAGCACCCTGTTGAACTGTGTGGAATAAATTGAATAAAGCATGATGAGGATCACCAGTACTTGCTAACCATCCTAAAACAAACATGTCAGCTTCTCCTGCACCCGTTCTCTCAAGGTAAGTTCCCCATTCTAATACTTGAATGTCCATCTCTATTCCTAATTGTCCTAACTGGTTATTTAAGATTTCTACCGTGTCTCTTCTTTGTCTATTTTCGTCTACTAATACTCGAATCGTAAAGCCATCACCATATCCAGCTGCCTCTAATAACTCTTTTGCTTTATCTAAGTCCCTATCGTATTGTCGCACATTTGGATTAAATGACCATACTCCACTATTCATAAATCCTCTTGCCGGAGATCCTAAGTCACCATATATAACTCTAACTACTGTCTCTGCGTCTATCGCATAATTCATGGCTTGTCTCACTCTAACATCATCAAAAGGTGGTCTTGATGTATTCATGCCCACATAATTAATTCTTAAAGCATCTCCAGCATGGAGTACCATTGTATCACTTTCATCTACACGTGCCATATCAATGGTATCAATCCCTTTTGCAATATGGATATTTCCTGTTTCTAGTTCGATTACTCGGTTAGTTCCTTCTGGTATCACTCTAAAAACTAATTCTTTCGACTTTGCCGGTGCTCTCCAATGATCATCAAATCTTTCAAGCACAACTTCATTTCCAATGCTCCAATCTTTTAACATAAAAGGACCTGTGCCAACAGGGTTTTGACCAGATGCATCTCCAAACTCTTCAATCGCCTTTTGATTCACGATGAAGGACGCACTGTGGGCTAAGTAAGTTAAAAGGGGACCAAAAGGTTCATTGGTTGGAATACGAATGGTATAATCGTCAATAACTTCAACATTATCGATATCAACCATTGCCAACCTTGATCTACCAGGTGAAGCAAAATCTGGGTCTAATAATCTTTGTAAACTAAATAGAACATCATGGGCTGTAAACTCTTCACCATTATGAAACTTTACGCCTCTTCTTAAGTTAAACTCATACGTTCTATCATCGATTTCTGTCCAAGATTCAGCTAATGCAGGTTCTACACCCATATCATCTGTTCTTCGCACTAAACCTTCATACATCTGATTCATCACCCAGAATGATGCCACATCATTGACACGTTGTGGGTCTAAGCTTTGAACATCTGCATGTTGAGCAACAATTAAGCGTGACTCTGTTGGTGCTGGCTCATCAGCTGCATCATCGGATGCATCGTCACTTGGTGCTGGATCAGGTGCTGGTGCTGGCTGATCTGCTCCTCCACAAGCGGAAATAAACAATGAAAATGTTAATAAAATGGATAACACTAATAATAATTTTTTGTTTCTAAGCATTCGTTTCTCTCCTTAAAATTTTCCTCTAAAAAATTAATGGTTTGCATCCATAATAGGAATACAATTGTCTACCTATTACATGCAATGTTTATGCCATTTTTTTATTTTTCCCCAAAAAAAGAACTCGTCATTTCAACTCAAATGTTCAAGCTCTTATATTTCAATGCAAAAAACCCCTTTGCTTATTATATTATTCCTATGATTATTTTGTTGACATCCTTGTTTATGATGGCAATTTCATCCAAAGGGATGCTTATATGGTTGTTTTTATCCCTTTTAATCCCTATTTAACCCCAATTAGCACTCTACCCTTATTTGTAATCGAAGTCCCTATACGACCTTGTTGGATTTTAATATATCCAAAACTGTCCAGTTTTTTCAATGTGGTCCTTACTTCTTGTTCAGATGTATCAAAACCATTGTTAATCAGCGATTGAACTAAACTTCGTCTTCCCATCTTACTATTTGTTTCTGAAGCTTTTAGCAATATTTTTAAAATAGCATGGGCTAAGTTACTATAATATCCTAGTTCATTATTTAAGATGGATAAGCTTTTTCCATAATCTTCATTGACCACTACATCTTGAAGATTCGTTTCTAAAAAAGGCAAATCGTGAATCTCAATGGTATCTTTGTTTAAATTCCCTAGATATTCTAAATAATTCCTAAGTTCTCTAACATTTCCTTCCCAAGTGTGCTGAATAAAGGTTTCTTTTACTTCCTTGGATAAAGTAAACGTAACCTTTAAATCCTTCATTAATTCTTCCATCAATAAAGGGATATCTTCTTTTCGTTTTCTTAGGGGTGGTAGTATTAAAGGAAGCACATATAGTCTGAAATACAAATCTTTTCTGAACTTCCCTTCGTTCACTAGGTTTTTTAAGTCACGATTGGTTGCAGCAATTAATCGAACATCCACATTGATAATACTATCCCCACCAATTCTCATCACTTCACGCTCTTGTAATACCCTTAACAAACGTGCTTGAAGGCTGAGCGGCATCTCTCCAATTTCATCTAAAAATAAAGTCCCCATATGAGACAACTCAAATAAGCCTGGTTTTCCTCCTTTTCTTGCTCCTGTAAAAGCACCTTCGTTATAGCCGAACAATTCGCTTTCTAGGAGGCTTTCTGGTAAAGCTGCACAATTAATGGCGACAAATTGGTAGTTTTTCCGCATAGAAGCGTTGTGTATGGCTTGTGCAAATAATTCTTTCCCCGTACCACTTTCCCCTATAATGACTACCGAAGCATCTGATTTAGCCATTCTTTGTGCTATATGTTTCGCTTCTTCTATATAATGACTATTCCCAATAATGTCGTCAAAGACATATTTAGCCACATGTCCTTTCCCAATTAACTGAGCTCTTAATTTATGTTGTTTTTTCTCTGTATCGATAAAGGATTTTAAATTAATGATCGAACCATAATATTCACCATGTCTTGCAATGGGATGCATACTGACCACCAAGTCTTCGTCATGGAATCGAATCACTTTTTCTTCAATGCCTTGAATATCTTGTAGCGCTTCATTGAAAGGAATCTGTGGTAAAACTTCTGAAATATTTTGTCCAATCACATCATCTCTAGAGTAACCTAAAATTTGTTCTGCACTTTTGTTTGTGGAATGAATATATCCGTCTGGATCTATCACTATGATTCCTTCATCAGATATTTGCAACAAAAGCTCTAACTGGCTTTCAAGTCTTTGTGTTTTTCCGATTATTCTTTCAATACCTGCCACTGGAACAATTCTTTCATAATAACTTTTAATGCGGTTTTTTTCAAACTCACCGTATAAGTCTAATTTTAAAGCAATATCCATTACCGTAGATATGTCAATCAGTCGATCTCCAATATCAATCACTTCTTTGACCCCATTTGGAATATATTTGCTCTCACCTGGGGTAATTGCTAAATCCAAATCCGGCACTTTTTTCATGCCTGGATAAACAGGGGTCAAATGAATATGTCTTAAGTTTAATTGGTGCAGCAATGATATGGTATTGATTGACATTTCAGCATTCACATTAACTAGCATGGCATGAGTGCCACTTGGAAGTGCTTTTAATCTATCATACCCTTCCTTAGAAAGAGTTCTATTTGCAATAATTAAGTCCGCATCATCTCTAATATATTTTTTGATGGTATCCAAAGAATAGTTATAGTGGGTAAGTACCACTTTTTCTTGAATTCCTTCCATAATGTTGCCATTTTCAATGCTATATTT
>SKID01000109.1 GCA_007116605.1 Tissierellia bacterium | reverse complement strand
ATGTGGTGATTGTAGCAGAACCAACCCTTTCTGGCTTGCATGATTTAAAGCGGATCATTGGGGTAACTGAGGGATTTGGTGTTCCTTATGGTATTTGTATAAACAAACATTCTTTAAATCATCCACTAACTTATAAAATTGAGTTGTTGTGCGAAGAGAGTCAAGGCGATTTTCTTGGAAGAATACCTTATGATCAACAAGTGATTAACCTGTTAAATAGGGGTTACTCTATTATGGAAGATCCAAAAAGCCCTGCTGCACAAGCAATACAATCAATATGGCAAAAAGTATTAAATAAAATGAAAATTGGAGGAAATGATGAAAATAGCAGTAGCATGTAATGGAAATAATATCTCGCAGCACTTTGGTCATTGTGAAGGTTTTTATATTTTTCAGTTAGAAAACGAAGGTATTGGAGAAGGAGAATTTGTTAAAAACCCAGGTCATAAACCGGGATTCTTGCCTAAATATTTAGCAGAGTTAAACATTAATACAATTATATCGGGTGGTATGGGCGCTGCTGCCGTTAATTTGTTTAACGAAAACAATATAGAAGTGGTAGTAGGAGCTACAGGAGATGCTAAAGAAAATGTCATTAAATATACTCAAGGACAATTGCAATCTACAGGCAGTATTTGTCATGAACACGAAGGAGAATGTCACTAATCAGTGACATCAATGAATAAGAATATCCAATACGAAACAAGCAAGATTCGGTGGTGTCTCTAAAAGCAAAGGATCTCCATACGAAGTAGCAAGAGAAAAAGATTAAATTTATTAGAAGGCTCTTTTATAAAAGACTGTGTCATGTTATGATTAACAGGACTCTAACATTCAGCTGGTCTTTAAATCGCCACTTGAATGTTAGAGATTGTTATCCAGGCTTAACTCCCACCTTAAGAAGTGGGATTCTTAGCCCTGTTAGTCATTGCATAAATGATACAGTTTTTTTATATGGTAGTGTCAATCTTATATCTACCTTCCTTTAAAACGGGGAAACATATTGTATTTTGGTGAGGTGTGACATGTTAAATATTGGAGTTCTTGGCGGTGGTGCTTCAGGTATGGTTGCTGCTTTAGAAGCGGCAAGAGTAGGTGCAAAAGTAACGATTATTGAAGGTCAAGATCGTGTAGGAAAGAAATTATTAGTGACTGGAAATGGACGTTGTAATTATGTGAATCAGTGGATTGACTTATGTCACTATGAGACGAATAATCAGGAATGGTTGGAAGTCTGTTTGCAAGATTTTGGTGTGGAAGAGACAGTCAACTATTTTAGATGGCTAGGGATAGAACCATATTTTGATGATACGGGTCGTGGCTTTCCCTATAGCCTACAAGCATCCAGTATGGTTGAGGTCATACGAGAAGCATATTTAAATTTAGGAGTGATTGAGCAATGTGGCGAAAATGTTCAGACCATCAAAAAGACAAAGTCTGGATATCAGGTGGCAACAAATGTCCACAAATATCAATTTGACAAAATCATTGTTGCTTTAGGGGGACAGTCTTTTCAGCACTTAGGTTCCAACGGTTCAGGCTTTAGTTTGCTTTCAAGTTTAAACTATGAAATGACACCTATTTATCCTGCTTTGGTTAAATTAAAAAGTGATTTCCCTCATTTAAAAGCATTACAAGGATTAAAAGTAGAAGGTCATGTTTACCTTTTTTTGAATGGTGAAAAAAGCGGTGAAGATGACGGAGAGATTTTATTTGCCAACTATGGTGTGTCAGGACCTCCTATTTTACAAATAAGTGGCTATGCTGCGCAAGCATTATCATGGGGTCACAGAGTAGAGATTGTCATTGATTTGTTTCCACACTTGTCACAGCACCAATTATATGAGTTGTTAGAAACAAGATTTGATACACTTCATTACAAAGGCTTAAAGGATACTTTTGTGGGACTCATTCATAAAAGGCTCATTATTCCTGTTTTGAAAGAAGCCATGATTTATGAGTATGATATAAAACCTACAAAACTGAGTCGAAAGCAGGTCTATGATATTGTTAATAGATTAAAATCACTCACATTAACCATTACTGATTTCCATTCATGGAAAGAGTCTCAAGTCACAGCAGGTGGCATTGCTTTGTTCCAGATTTGCCCAAAAACTTTAGAATCCTTAAGAGATCCAGGTCTTTTTATTGCCGGGGAAATATTAGATGTACACGGTGCTTGTGGTGGCTACAATTTGCATTTTGCATGGTGTACGGGGATTAAGGCTGGTCGTGAGGCTGCTAAGTATAATAAAGAAAATTTTCAAGTTTAGTGGCGTTTTAAATGCCATCTGAATTCAAGAGTCTTGTGGATAAATGAGATAAGCATTGTGCTTGTAAAATAAGCTAAAACAAGGATATTCATGCATTTTCATTGAAAATGCTTACTTTGCTTGTCATTTTTTTTTAAAAATGATAGAATACTTTTTGTGATAAGTGGATAGTCAACCCTTTGGGAAAAAGACTATTTTGACGATTAATCCCAACTGAACTAAGAATGTGTTGATAATAGAGATAAGACAAGAAAGGTGGATATATGAAACGGTTATTTGAAAAAGTTTTAGGTTCCTATTCTAGTAGAGAAATTAAGCGAGTAGATCCTATCGTTAAAGAAATTATGGCATTGGAACCCGCCATGCAAAAAATGACAGATGAAGAATTGAAAAGCAGGACGGAGATTTTCAGAAACAGATTAGAGCAAGGAGAAACATTAGACGATATTCTTCCAGAAGCTTTTGCTGTGGTAAGAGAAGCTTCTTGGCGCGTTCTGGGAATGAAACATTACGAAGTACAATTAATTGGTGGCATTATTTTGCACCAAGGACGTATTGCTGAGATGAAGACAGGAGAGGGTAAAACTTTGGTGGCTACTTTGCCTGTTTATTTGAATGCTTTATCAGGTAAAGGCGTTCATGTGGTGACAGTGAATGATTATTTAGCTCAGAGAGATAAGGACTGGATGGGTAAAGTCTACGAGTTTTTAGGTTTAAGTATTGGTTGTATTGTCCATGGATTGAAAAATAACGAAAGAAGAGAACAATACGCTTCTGACATTACTTATGGTACAAACAACGAGTTTGGATTTGATTATCTAAGAGATAATATGGTGATACGTAAGGAAGAAATGGTTCAAAGGGAATTAAACTATTGTATCGTTGATGAGGTGGATAGCATCCTAGTAGATGAAGCAAGAACCCCTTTAATTATTTCAGGTGCAGGAGATAAATCTACGGACTTATATTTTAAAGCTAATGGTTTAGCAAAATCTTTAAAGGGACGTATACAAGATCCAGACGAGCAAATGAGCAAGATGGAAATGATGATGGGTAACTTTAAAGAGGAAACCGTTGATTTTGTTGTAGATGAAAAGGGTAAAAATGTTACATTAACAGAATTAGGAATAGAAAAAGCTGAAAAGTATTTTGGTGTAGAAAATTTAGCTGACGAAAACAATATGGAAATTAGTCACCATATCAATCAAGCTTTAAAAGCACATCATATTATGAAAAATGACATTGATTATATTGTAAGTGATGGAGAAGTCTTAATTGTTGATGAGTTTACCGGTCGGATTATGTATGGACGAAGGTTCTCAAAGGGCCTTCATCAAGCAATAGAAGCAAAAGAAGGATTAGATGTAAAGCGAGAATCCAAAACCTTGGCCACTATCACATACCAAAACTTTTTTAGAATGTACAAAAAACTAGCAGGTATGACTGGAACAGCTAAAACTGAAGAGCAGGAGTTTAGAGAAATTTATGGTGTGGATGTTATTGAGATTCCTACTAATAAACCAGTGGTTCGAGAAGATTTGCCGGATGTGATTTATAAGACGGAAGTTGCTAAATATTTAGCAGTCATTGATGAAGTTGCCGAAAGATATGAGAAAGGTCAACCTGTGTTAGTGGGAACCATTTCCATTGAAAAGTCCGAAGTACTGAGTCGACTATTAACAAAGAGAAAAATTCCACACACCGTGTTGAATGCAAAACAACATGATAAAGAAGCGGAAATTGTAGCTCAAGCTGGGCGATATGGTGCGGTTACTATTGCTACTAATATGGCAGGTAGAGGTACTGATATTGTTTTAGGAGGGAATCCAGAATATACAGCTAAAACAAAAATCAAATCACAATTCCCTGAAGAAATTGCCGCCAAAGCGGATGGTTATGATGCCACTGATGATGAAGAGATTTTAAAAGCTAGAGTAGCCTATAAAGAGTATCTCGAAAAAGCTAAAGCTGAAATGGCCGACGAACACCGTAAAGTTATAGAAGCAGGTGGTTTAAGTATTATTGGTACAGAAAGGCATGAATCTCGAAGGATAGATAACCAATTAAGAGGTCGATCCGGTCGACAAGGCGATCCAGGAACATCGAAGTTTTATATTTCTTTAGAAGATGATTTGATGCGCTTATTTGCTGGAGATAAGGTAAAAGCCATGGTTAACGGATTAGGGTTGCCAGATGATGAGGCTCTTGAGCATGGCATGTTGACTAAAGCTATTGAGACAGCTCAAAGTCGGGTTGAGGGAAGAAACTTTAATATTCGTAAACATGTTTTACAGTATGACAATGTCATGAACAAACAGCGGGAAGTCATTTATGGAGAAAGACGTAAAGTTTTAATGGGTGCAGACATCAATGACAATATTATGACTATGGTGAGTGAGCAGTTAGGGGATATCCAATCAGAATACACTAAAGATAAGTATCCTGAGAACTGGAATATTCAAGGTTATGAGGAAGCTTTAAGTGAACTGTTTGGAACACGCATCAAGTTTAAAATTGATGATATTGAATCACTGACTGTAGAAAAACTCACAGAAATGGCTCAAGCAGTTGCGAATAACTTATATGAAAGAAGAGAAAAAGAGTTTACACCTGAACAGTTTAGAGAAGTAGAAAGAATCGTTTTGTTGAGAACCGTAGATACCAAGTGGATGGATCATATTGATGCAATGGAAGAATTGCGTCAAGGAATTGGTTTAAGAGCTATGGGTAATGAAGATCCCGTTAGAGCTTATCAAAATGAAGGGTTTGATATGTTCCAAGAGATGATTAAAATGATTCAGGAAGATACTGTCAAGTTCTTGTTCCGAGTTCAACCTCAAGAAAAGTTGCAGCGAACTAGAGTTGCAAAAGAAATGGGAACCAATATGGATGCTTCTGCTAAACCAAAAACTGTGATTAAAGGCAAAAAAATAGGACGAAATGACCCATGCCCTTGTGGAAGCGGCAAAAAATATAAAAAATGCTGTGGACAAGACAGCTAAAGGAGTGAGTGAATTTGGCAGATT
>SKID01000123.1 GCA_007116605.1 Tissierellia bacterium | reverse complement strand
TGATTTTCAAAATAATCTCTTTGCATCCATTGGCTTTCTTGAATATATGATTTTATATCCAGTTCTGAAACTAAGTTTTGCAAACTATACAGGAATCGAACTAAGTAAAACTTAAAGAACTCATAAGAAAAGCGTTTAATATCTTTGAGGAATAGTAACATTTCTGTTTGGGCTTCTTCTAAATTGCCTTTTCTTATTTTTTGAATAACCGCTTTTTCTTTATCAATGGGATAAGCTGCTTTTTCCAATCTTTTTGCTTCATGAATATTAATCACATATCCCTTGGGATAAAAAATTTGGTCCTGAATACCTTTTAATAGTTGCTTATAGGCTTTTGAAAAATCATAGACTGAATAAATCTGCTTATCTACAGCAAACGCATTACATCCATTCATACTCATGCTTTCAATAAATTGAGCAAATTTTTGGTCAGACATTTTATGAAAGATATGTACCGAATCATCCTCAATATAATCTCTAAATATTTCCTCATCAAAATAACCTTTTGCACCAGAAGAACCTGCTAATCGCCCATGTCGGCATAATACCATATAGTAGTCTCCTTTCGGTGATACAGGAATTTGATACTCTAAAAGAACATTTCTAATTTCTTGTTCATTTTTTAAATTCCCAAAAACAATTTCTCTCATTAATTTCTGTTGTAACTCAGATAAATAGGCTTCATTTTTTGAAGTTAGCACTTGAGTGTTTTGCTTTAAATTATTAAAATAATCTGCTAAGTGAGATAGTTCGTCTTTCCCTTCCGGTATATTGCGAATGGTCAAATTGGATACCAGTCTGCCAATTGGATCATATATTTTTCGCGTTAGAAAATAAGCACCGGTTAGGCCAAGCATGAGAATTAACCCACTCATATAGACTGTGCTATCTCTCATTTGACGCAAACCAAAGATAATCGACTCATAGGGCATCACCCTAACAAAAGTCCATGATTGATTTTCCGGCCTGCTATAGACGATTAAAGATTTGACCCCTTTCACATCATCTATAAAATACCCAGATACCTTTTGTTTTTCCTTCAATCTTTGGACATACGGAAGATGACTTGCTGACTCTAAAAACCGATCCAATTGATTATTGTATACCACTCTATACTCTTGGTCATAAATTATAAACTCAGCATTTTCTCCACTTTGAGAATCAATCTCCACAAGCCATCCCAAATTAACATTGATCACAATGGCCCCAGGTCGATTGCTGTATAGGTTGCTATTTGAAAAAACAAAAGAATACACTGGCTCTTTCTTGCTATCTTCACCCATCCATCGAGGTGTTGGAAACAGTCCATAAACATTTCTTCTCTGAACCAACTCTTTTAAACCTTGATCTTTAAATCTACCCATAGGGGTGGAATCATAATTTGAAGAAGCAAATACCATGGACAAATTGGGATTATAGATAAACACCGAATGAATATGCTCCCCCATAGACTGAATCGCATCTAGCCTTCTTATCCCTAATACCACATCAAAATTTCTAATGTCTTCTTGCGTTAGCATATTTTGAATCAATGGTTCATAGAGCAAATGCATGCCTGTTAATATAATGTTTCTCGCCATAAAAGCGTTCATTCTACTAGTCTCATTCATCATTTCCACATTCACCGAATGAATGCTATCTAGTGTCTTTTGTTCAAAATTTCTATACAGTACAAATGACAACACATATACCACCAAAAAAATAGCTATCGAAACGAATAGCCATACTTTAAAGAAATATTTGTTATTCATCAACCAATTTCTCATATAAACCCTCAATGTGAAATATCTGTGTCTTATTGTACATGAGAAGTTAAAATGTGTAAAGAGATTGGATTAAGTTAACAACCGACATTGTTAGTTTGACGTTTGAAATACGCAGTTACCAAGTCTTGGTCTCCTTCTTCTATAATTTTTCCTTTGTCCATGATAATCACACGATCGGCTAGGGCGTATGCCGCTTGCTGATCATGAGTCACAGTCAAAACAGTGGTGTTTTGTTCTGTGTTGAGACGATTCACCACGTGAATCAGATTATGTAAATGCTCATAATCTTGGCCAATTGTAGGCTCATCTAATAACAATATGGGCATCTCTGCTGCAGCCACAGCAGCTGTTGCTAGCAGACGTTTTTGACCTTGACTGAGGACTAGAGGATGTAAGTCTTTTAGTTCCATCAATCCGAATAACTCAAGGAAGTAATCTACTCTCTTGGGATTAACCGCCCCCAAAGCCACTTCTTGATATACACTTTCCATAAAAAGCTGGTGATTAGGATTTTGGAAAACCAAACCCACGCATCCTCTTTTAAACGAGGGCTTTTTCAATTTATATGGCTGACTCAATAATTTAAAAACTTCAAAACTAAGGCGCTTACCTTGATATAATCCAGCTAAAACTTTCATTAACGTTGATTTGCCGCTGCCATTTTCTCCTAAAATGACTAGTCTCTCTCCCTGTTGAACCCTCAAACTCACATCCCTCAACACAGGATCTTTTCCAAATCTATACGTTAATCTCTGAAGTTCAATCGCTAGGTTTGAAGAGGTTTCCGTACTTTTTCTCATTAATCTTGAAGGTAAGTTCTTCCGACGATCTTCTGCAAGAATATCTTGTGTATCACTCCAGTCATATTGGATTTTTCCATTCTTAAGATATAACAGCCGATCTGCATAAGAACTTATTAGGTCCAAACGGTGTTCAGCAACCACAACTGTTTTTCCTTGTTTCGTCAGTTCTTTGAGTAATTTGAGTAATTTTAAAGCACTTGAAATATCTAGATTGGCTAGAGGCTCATCTAATAAAATAATTTGAGGCAATGTCGCCAATATTGAGGCAATTACAAGCCGCTGTTTCTGTCCACCGGATAGATTTTCCACCACTGAGTTAAGATTTACTTTGACTATATCCTTCAGTTGGTTAAGACGTTCTTCCATTTCCACTAAAGGCACACCCAGGTTTTCCATTCCGAAGACCAGTTCATCTTCTACAGTTAAATGCATAACTTGAGCATCTACATCTTGCCACACGGTTCCAATACGCGTCATCAAATCCACAGGACTAAACAAGCTCACCGACTGACCATTAAGGTGGACGTCACCCGATACTTCACCTAACCAAAAATGTGGAATAACCCCATTTAGGCACTTCAATAATGTAGACTTACCACTGCCACTTTCTCCACTCAAGAGAACAAACTCTCCTGTTTGAAGAGAAAAGCTGATCTCATTAAGCAATGCTTCATCATGTTCTGGAAGGGTATAAGTAAGCTGGCATACTTTTAAAATTTCCATCGAATCATCCCCATTATAGCTAAATTTGTCATCATAAAGATTAGATCATAAATGCTGAAAGATACATCCCGATAACGGATATGATGTTGTGTCGGTCCGAATCCACGCATCTGCAAATTCATAGAAACCTGATCCGAAAGATTCATCATTCGAAACAAGAATGGTACCAATAAGGCACGATACATCAGCCTTATACTTCGCTTATCTTTGCTCACTCTCAGAGAAAAAGACTGCATAATCTTCGTCATATCTTCCTTCAATACTGGAATAAATCTCATGGTAATTAACAAGCCCACTTGCAACTTCCAAGGTAATCTCAATTGATTAACGGCTCGAATAAACTCGTTAGGACTTGTCGACCCCACAAACAAAATGAATGAAAAGAAAAGATAAAAGAACCGTAAAGCTGCTGCTAACGCTGTCTCAAACATACCTCCAAACATCCAACCTAAGACGAACACCAGAAGAGCAACTCCACTAACATAGGGCAATGGTCCTCTGATTTGACTGCCAAGACCCACACTCAAAAGAAAAACCCAAAGAATCAATAAATACAAGACCAAAGCTACAGGGCTGGGTGTAGCAAGGGCATAGATGAAAATAGTTAATGTAGTCGTTAATTTAATAATCGGATGCAGTAATCTTACAAAAGAAGCTACACCAGAAAAAGCCAAATCTTGCATTGATTCACCTACTTAACGCATAATATTTGTACGTTTAAATTCTTTCCCAATACGTATACCTAGCATAGCTCCAAGACTTCCAGTCACTCCACACAAAATAGCCACGATCACTAACACTGGAGTGCTACGGAACAAATCACCTAAAGGCATTTCTCCCAGAAACAAAGCTCCAAATAAAGCTCCTACAACCGCCATCACAGCCATATATAAGCCCGATGCTATTATTATGCGAGTGTGCTTTGAAAACCCATGCTGAAATATATAATAAAAAGCATCCGCTACGATGCCACTAATAAACAAAAATCCCAGAATGACAGGGGATATAAAAATGAGTACCGCTCCAGTGAAAGCAGAGATTAAAGTAAATAAACCATTTTTGTCAATTCTAATCAAAGCCAGAGCCATGAGTATTCCATAAAATGGTGCCACCACTAAGTTTCTTAGCCCTGGAATTGGGATAGCTACAACTAACGGCACTGTTAAATAGCTGAGTACATTCATAGCGGCTGCAGTCATAGCACTATATGTAATATCTTTCATATTATAGTTCACGTTCTTCATCCTTTCAGTTTTTTTGATGTACCGCAAAGAAGTAACTATACATCATATAATTTAATACGAGCTGAATTAAATAATACAAATCCATCTTTTAGTTTTAGATATAAATCTATAATATCAAGTATTTTTTGATTACGCAACAATAAGGTGTTTGTTGATTCTAAAAAAAGAAAATCCTTTCCTGCATTTCTAACTCTCTTCTATACAATTAGAACCAACTATAGACACTAAACAACCACCCTCCATCTATCTAGGGGGTGATTGTTAGTGTCTAAATATTGGTTGCTTTACCAATTATCCTTGACTGCTATCAACTATTTTGATTCTGTCTTTTTTTCAAAACAATTGCCACTATGATGCCTGTGATGATTAATAAAATCCCTACACCCAATAATGCTGTCCCCATTGTTGCCACTGGATTATTAGTTATAAGACTTGAAACCATTTCATCTGGACCCGATATGATATTTCCAAACTCATCAAGCCACACATCATCATCATTTTGAAACATGCTGTTGGTTATTATCCTTGTCAATAATCCTATTATAGTAAATCCAAGACCACCAATCGCTATATATACACCAATTAACCACCCAAATCTACGAAATAGTTTGCCAATGTAATCTAGCATCGAGTCTATTCGCGAAGTATTTTTGTCTAAATCAGTCCTCGCAAGTGCTTCTGTTTTTTCTTCTACTGGTTCACTTTCTGATAGCAGCCAATCCACAGTCACTCCAAAAACTTTTGCTAAATGCAACAATTTGTTGATTTCTGG
>SKID01000158.1 GCA_007116605.1 Tissierellia bacterium | reverse complement strand
GATAATGATTAATAGTATATAACAAATTTTTATTCAAAAATGTGAAAAACTTCTTGCATTGTGAAATAAATAACGATATATTAGAGAAAGAATAAATATAAACAGGACAATGTATAGAAAGTGATGATCCTTAAAAAAAGTGATTTAGCTAAATGGTGAAAAGGAAAATTCGGTGCTATCCAATAGATCCTGAGAAATGAAAAAGGAGAACAGAATGAAAAAGAATCGTTGGCTGATTTTAGCGGCAGCTATTATCATGAACATTTGTATTGGTACGGCTTATACATGGAGTGTGTTCCAAATTCCACTCATTAACTTATTTAATTGGACGACTCCCCAAGCTTCTTTAGCTTATACCATTAATTTATCTATTGTACCATTGGCTATGATTGTAGCAGGTCGAGTTCAAGATAAAAAAGGACCTCGTATCGTTACTTTGGTTGGAGGAGTCATTTTTGGTTTGGGCATGTATCTAGCAGGAACAGTGAGTTCTATTCAAGGGCTATATCTGACTTATGGACTTTTAGGTGGTGTTGGTATTGGTACTGTCTATGCTTGCACAGTGGGGAACACTATTAAATGGTTTCCAGATAAAAGAGGATTAGCAGGCGGTTTAACAGCCATGGGTTTTGGTTTAGGTGCTGTTATTTTTGCTCCTATTGCAGCTAGAATGATTTTAGACCTAGGTGTTTTAAGAACTTTTAATATCTTTGGAATATTATTTGCTATAGGGATTGTGATGGCGTCGTTTTTAATGGCAGCGCCGGATGTTGGTTGGAAACCGGAAGGTTTTGTACCTAACCCAGCAGCGATTAATAGAGTTGGACCAGATCATACACCAAGAGAAATGCTTAAGTCAGTAGACTTTTATTTGATTTGGGTGATGTATACTATTGGTTGTGTAGGCGGATTAATGATTATAGGACATGCTTCACCGATTGGTCAAGAGAAGATTGGTTTGTCTCCCGCCACAGCAGCAGTTGCCATCAGCTTTTTAGGGGTAGCAAATTCAGTAGGACGCGTTTTTTGGGGAAGTATTTCTGATCGTATTGGGAGATACAATACACTAGCGTGTATGTACTTAGTCAGTGGTGTTTGTCTAATGGTCTTAAATATTGCCTCAACTTTTGCATTTTTCTTAATTGGAATTTGTGGTATTGCAATGAGCTTTGGTGGTTATTTAGGCATTATGCCTTCAGTGACAGCAGATAATTTTGGTGCAAAAAATATCGGAATTAATTATGGAGTGTTATTTACTGCCTTTGGATTGGCTGCATTTGTAGGCCCTAGAATTGCAGCGGTTGTCAAAGAAGCTAGCGGTGGAAACTATGGCATGGCATTTATGATTGTGACAGCTATGAATGTGGTAGGTGTACTGCTTACTTTGTATGTTAAAAAGAGGGTTCAAGTGAAAAGAAACCTAGAGAACGTAGCTTAAGGACATTACTTCTTATGACAACTGGTGAAATTGATTTAAAACAAAATTTTTAAAGGATGCTTCTACTGGGGATAGATGGCGAGTGGCAGTATAAACTAAGTAAAAACAACGATCCAAAGATAAATCTTCCATTGAGTAAGCATTTAGAATCCCTAAAGATAACTCGTTTTGAATAGAAAGCTCTGAAACAAAGCTAACACCCAAGTCAAGAGCAACCATGTTTTTGATAGTTTCATTATTTTCTACTTGATTGATGTGTTGGAAACAACTTAAATCTAAATTTTTTTGTGACAAGACTTGCTCTAATATTTTTCGTGTACCAGAGCCTTCTTCACGTAAAATAAGCGTTTCTCCTACCAAATCTTGGATTGAGGGAAACGTTTTTTTATGGTCAATTTGCCTTTGTGATGAGGTTATTAATACCACTTTGTCGTCCATTAATGGATGATACAACAATGATTCAGAGTCATGATAACTGCCAACTAATCCTAAATTAGAAAATCCTTGAAGAATGTCATCAGCCACTTGAAGGGAGTCTGCATGCCGAATAGAAACATTGACTTGAGGATAGCAAATACAAAAATCTTTGACTAATTTTGGCAACAAGTATTGTGCAGGGATAGTACTTGCATATAGCTCCAAATTGCCAGAGATAGCTTCTTGCTTTTCTTTTAAATTAAAAAGAGCTTGGTCGCGCATGTTAATGATACTAACCGCATATTGTAATAGTAGTTGACCACTTTCTGTTAAAGTAATTTGTCTAGTCTTTCGATTAACTAAAGTGGTACCCAGCGAATCTTCTAGCTTTTGCAAACTATTAGTGATAGCGGGTTGAGTCAAATAAAGTTTTTGAGCTGCTTTTGAAAAACTTTTGGTTTTAGCGAGAGCTACGAATATTTCTAATTGTTTAAATTCCATTTGATCCTCCAGAAGTGGAAATATGGTGAATGGCATATAAAGCATCATGAATGTCATGTTTTGTCATAAAATGGCTGAGGCCAAATCGCACGGTTCCATGAGGATAGGTGCCAAGGGTTTGATGAGCTGAGGGAGCACAATGAAGACCACTGCGTGTGAGAATACCAAAATTCTTTGCTAATAGATGTGCAGCTTCTCCATTATCACGGTTTCTAAAATCAATAGATATAACACCGGTTCGATCTTTTGTTTCAGGAATACCGATGACTGCTATTTTCGAAATGTTCATCAGACCCATTATAAATGCGGAAGTCAAAGCCATTTCTTTTTCATAGATGGTCTTAATATCTTCCTTAATTAAATAAGATAAGGCTGCATGTAGACCATAAATACCAGGAATATTAGGAGTACCTGCTTCAAATTTATCAGGCATATAACGAGGCTGAATTTCTTCATAGGATAGACTCCCGGTGCCACCTTCCATTAATGAGCTTGTCATTTCTGCTAAAGGGGTCGTGATCATAAAACCTCCGGTACCCTGTGGTCCTAATAAGCTTTTATGACCTGTAAAAGCGATAGCATCTGCGTGGAGCTTTTTAAATGAAACAGGCATAAAACCAGCTGTTTGAGCAGCATCAATGATAAATAATAATTCATTCTCTTGGCATATTCGTCCTACCTTTTCTAAAGGTAAAATAGTGCCTGACACATTGGAGGCATGAGTCATGATGATGGCTTTTGTGTTTTTTTGAATGAGAGAGTCAATAGTATCCACTAGAAGCCCGCCATGGGAGTCACAAGGTACTTTTGTATAGGTGATTTTATGATTATTTAGACCATTGAGAGGACGCATGACAGCGTTATGTTCCATTGAAGATACTAATACATGATCACCAGGTTTTAATAACCCTTTGATTAAGACATTCAAGCTTTCAGTAACATTCTTGGTTAACACCATGTTTTCAGGATTATCAAAGTCAAAGATTTGACATAAAAGCTCTCTCGTTTCATAAACAATATTTTCGGAAGCGTAAGCAGAAGTATAAGCACTTCGGTTGACACTGGCACCTACAGATTGAAGGTAATAAGTCATACTCTCAATGACACCCGGTGCTTTTGGAAAAGAAGTGGCACCATTATCCATATAGATTTGTTTCATAGGGACCTCCTAAAATAGTATATCTATGCTTATCTTCCACTTGAAGAAGTGGGAGCCTCAGTAATGTTAGTTATTGCATAGATTTTGCTTATACTGCTAACATAAAGTATAATAAAAGCTAATTTTACTTCTGTTGAAGACATTGATACAATTGGTTTGTGAACATTATAACACTATTTATCATACATCAACGGAGGAAAGAATGGAAGGGAAAAAAGGTATAATTATTTCAGGAAGTGTGGTGGGTGCCATTGCAGTCCTATTAGTTTATTTAGGAAATCCTGCCAACATGGGTTTTTGTATTGCTTGTTTTGTAAGAGATATTGCAGGGGGTTTGGGTTTACATCGAGCAGGTGTTGTCCAGTATTTGAGACCTGAAGTCATGGGACTCGTTCTGGGTGCTTTTATTATGGCTACTAAGAATAAAGAGTTTCAGGCAAAAGGAGGGTCATCTCCAACGACAAGATTTGTTTTATCTGTAGTTGTTATGATTGGTGCATTAGTTTTTTTAGGATGTCCACTAAGAATGATTCTACGTCTAGGCGGTGGGGATTTGAATGCAATCTTTGCAATTGCAGGCTTTGTTGCAGGGATATTTGTAGGTGTGTTTTTTCTGGATAAAGGATTTAATCTTCAACGAAATTATAAACAACCTAAATATGATGGATATGTATTTCCTGCTTTAAATGTGGGGCTATTCATTTTATTATTAGCGGCACCTGCATTTTTGTTTTTCAGTGAAAGTGGTCCCGGTGCAGCACGGGCACCCATATGGATTGCATTGGCAGCAGGGCTCATTGTAGGAGGACTTTCACAAAAATCAAGACTGTGTATGGTCGGCGGTACAAGAGATATGATTTTGTTTAAAGACAATTACTTGTTTTTAGGATTTTTAAGTATTTTAGTTGTAAGTTTTATCTTAAATATGGCATTTGGCTTTTTTGATCTTGGGTTTGAAGGACAGCCAGTAGCTCATACCAATGGTTTATGGAATTTCTTAGGGATGACGTTGGTAGGCTGGGCATCAGTCTTATTAGGAGGATGTCCATTGAGACAGTTGATATTGGCCGGGGAAGGAAATAGCGATTCAGCAGTATCAGTGTTTGGTATGCTTGTTGGTGGTGCAATTGCACATAATTTTGGTTTAGCCGCTAGCCCTGCAGGTCCTACCTTGAATGGTCAAATAGCAGTAGGCATTTGTGCACTCATATTGCTAGCTATTTCATGGAAAAACTCAGAATTTCTTATTAAAAATAAAGGATAAGAGGTGGTTAAAATGAAAAAAATAGATACCTGTGGCATGAGTTGTCCACAACCAGTTTTAATGGCAAAAAAGGGATTGGAACAAAGTCCTGAGGGTGTTGAAGTGATTGTGGATAACACTACAGCAAAAACCAATGTGGAAAGATTTTTAATCAGTGCGGGATGTGCTGTTTCGGTTGAAGATCATGGTGAATTAACAATCTTAAAAGGAAAGAAAGCATGATTTACGATATACTTTTTTTCACCCATACAGGAGCGATAAAATTTGAGAGGAAAATGAAGCAAGAAGGGATAACTTGTGAATTAATGCCCGTACCTAGAGCTTTAAGCTCAAATTGTAGTGTCAGTGCCCGTATAGAATTTGAAGGAGAAAGTGTAGATTTAATCGATTCCCAAATTGAAAAAATGTTTATTCTGAAAGATAATCACTATGAACTCGTGTATGAGTCACCAGAAATATAAATAATAATCTTTTACGTTAAGTCAACACTCCACTTAGACCTTTAGTAATAAAGGGTGTGGGGTGTTTTTGCTTCCTTTAAAT
>SKID01000314.1 GCA_007116605.1 Tissierellia bacterium | reverse complement strand
GTGATTGCCTCTATTGCCATATTAGCCTATATTACCTTTAGATTTGAGTTATTATTTGGCGTGGCTGCAGTATCAGCCCTATTGCACGACGTGTTGATTGGCATTGCGGTGTACTCTATATTGCAGATTCCCATTAACAGCTCCTTTATTGCAGCTATGTTGACCATTGTGGGTTATTCCATCAATGATACCATTGTTGTCTTTGATCGAGTGAGAGAAAATATTAAGGGCATGAGAAAAGAGAAATTTGAGGATATTATTGATAAAAGTGTCTCCCAGACCATTGTCAGATCCATTAACACATCAGTGACCACCTTATTTTCAATTACGGCCCTATATATATTTGGTGTAGAAGCCATTAAAGAATTTGCATTGCCACTGATTATTGGTATCCTTGCAGGAACCTATTCCTCCATTTTTGTTGCCAGCCCTGTGTGGTATTTACTAAAAACTAGAAAATCTAAAATTAATTACTATAACCCAAACAAAGCTTCTAAATAACCTATATGAATCATGAATGATTTATAGTATAATAGTAGGTATAAAAAGGTGGGAGGGACGAAAATGCAAATTAATTTTATTATTATTCTAGTAGTTTCCATATTTATCGCAATTTTTGCAATCCAAAATGGCGAAACTGTGACGATAGACTTGTTTTTTTTAAGACAAGAAATGTCACAAGCATTAGTGATACTGGCTTCAGTTGGTTTAGGCGCCCTTGTCACATTAGTATTAAGTACATTTAGTAAAATCAAAAAAGCACGAGAAATTAAGGGCTTAAATAAAAGGCTCCGTATTTTGGAAGAGCATAATGAAAAGGTTCAACTTGAGTTAAACGAACTGACAAATGAAAATGCCTCATTGCAACAAATCAACATAGATATCAAGGGAGAACTCACCGCAACAGAAGAACAATTAAGAGAACTAAAAAGTCAGGTGAAATTAGTTCCAGCAGAATCACCCCAACAGGAGTCTCAAGATTGAAAAAAAACTACATGATTAAGCAACAAAACCATGGAGTAACCATGAATATGAAAAACCACTTTCATATTCATGAGGTTACTTCATGCTTGTTGCAAAACAAAAATTTAAAGACCATTGATCAAGTGGAGGCTTACATTGCCTCGAAGAATAAAGCCTTAGATGACCCATACTGTTTAACCAATATGGATCAAGGTGTTAAGCTCATTGCTGAAGCAGTAGCCCAACAAAAAAAGATATTAGTATATGGTGATTATGATGCTGACGGTGTGACCTCCACTGCTCAGCTTGTTCTTATTTTAAAACAGATTCAAGCTAAGTATGCCTATTATTCGCCAGATAGAGAAACCGATGGTTATGGTCTGCATGAAGACAAAGTCAGCTGGATGATTGAAAATGGCTATCAAGTTTTAGTCACATTAGATTGTGGTATTTCCAATGAAAAAGAAGTGGCTAAAGCCATAGAGGCAGGCATACAAGTGGTGATTATTGACCACCACAAGCCCGCTCAAGATTTACCCCCTGCCCATGTGATTATCAATCCCCATGTTTATGAACAGGATGCTTTTTATCAAAACTTATGTGGTGCTGGTTTAACTTTGTTTTTTGTAAGGGCTTTAAGTCAATATCTTGAAATAGCCATTGATGACGACCTCTATTATCAATTAGCCGCCATAGGAACTGTCGCTGATATTGTTCCGATTACAGATCAAAATCAACTCATTGTCAAAAAAGGATTAGAAGCCATTAATACAAGACCCATTGTGGGTGTGGATAAGTTGATTAGACAACTTTACCCACAAAAACAGCCAATCATCACAGCAGAAACCATTGCCTATACCCTTGCACCTAGAATTAATGCAGCAGGGAGAATGACCCAAGCAGTGATTGCTTTAAGACTCTTATTAAGTCAAGATCCTAAAGAAGCCTATGAGTTGTCAGAAATCTTATTAGACTTAAACAACCAAAGAAAAATCATCGAAAAGCAAATCTTTGATGAAGCCCTAAAGAAAATAGCTTCTCAAAAAGAAGATAAAGTCATCATTGTTGAGGGAGATGATTGGCATGAAGGGGTGATTGGCATTGTCAGTTCAAGAATCACCGAAAGGTTTTTTAAACCCTCCATTGTCTTTGCAAAAACAGGAGATTATTACAAGGGATCAGGAAGAAGCATTCCTGGGTTTAATATTTACCAAGGCATTAAAGCATTAGACCATTTAACCATCAAAGCAGGAGGACATCCCCAAGCTGTTGGTTTAACCGTCCATCAAGAGCAATTTCCTGAATTTAAAGAAACCCTAAAACAAAACACTGATTTTGAACTAAAACCCATTGACATGGTCAAAAATATCACCATTGATTGTATCATTTCTCAAGAAGAGCGTATTGATCAAGGGTTAGTGGAAGAAATCAAGACTTTTTTTGAACCCTTTGGATTTAAAAACGAAAAGCCTTACTTTCTAATCCGGGATTATGAAGTCCTTGAAAGTCGCTATTTAGGTCAAGACGAAAATCACTTAAAAGCAACGATAAAAATAGGCCAATCCATCTTTGATGCCATATGCTTTAACATTACCCCTGAAGATAAAAAAGAGTTTTTAAATCATAACCCTTTAGTGGGACAACTTGAACTCAACCATTTTAATGGCAAAACAACAGTACAATTTCAAATTTATGATTTTACCGGTCATTACTTTCAAGACTTAAAACTTCAAGCCATACAATGGGTCATGGACCATCAATACCATCAGGACATGATTGGAGAACCCCTATATGTAAAAGAGTCTCCCGTATTTACAGAAGATGAAGTGATCGCATTAGAAAAAGACACTTTAGAAGATCTTGATGCCCTAGTTCTTGATAAACTTGCCTACTTATTAACTTATTGGGTTCCAGATCTAGACACAGAAGAGATCATTCTACAAGAATTAAGTAAGAATAAAGGTAAAATATTCAAATTTCAAATTTTAAAACTTGTGAACTATATCAACAGAATATATAATATAAGCATTAATGAGGAAATGATCCTGTATACAGTCATCAAGATGCAGCGGGAAGAACAGATTAAGTTCCAATACAAAAACAACACTGTTTACATTAAGTATTTGGCATAGGAGGCCGAGCATGGATTTAAAAGATAAAATCAGAGTGATTGAAGATTTTCCAGAGCCTGGAATCAGCTTCAAAGACATTACCACCGTTTTAAAAGACCCTACCTATTTAAAAGAAGCCATTGACCAATTAACAGAAGATTACATAGAAGCGGATATTGACATTGTGGTAGGACCAGAATCACGAGGCTTTATTTTTGGAACCCCTATCGCTTACAAACTCAATGCTGGATTTGTTCCAGTTAGAAAACCAGGCAAATTACCAGCGGAAACTGTTAAATTAGAATATGCCCTAGAGTATGGCAAAGATGCTTTAGAAATTCATAAAGATGCCATTAATCCAGGAGATAAGGTATTAATTGTGGATGACTTATTAGCCACAGGAGGCACCATTAGTGCCACCATTCAACTAATAGAATCATTAGGTGGTGTGGTCGCTGGGGTGGTCTTCTTCATTGAGTTACTCGATTTAAATGGCAGAGACAAAATCAAAAATTATCCTGTTAAATCAATGATTAAATACTAAAGGTGGGTATTTAACCTTTAGACTTACTGGTGGTGAGACCTTGATTGAGAAATTAATAAATGATATTTTAGCGTATAATCCCATGGCGGATACTACCCTCATAGAAAAAGCCTACAAGTTTGCCCAAGAGCACCATGGGGAAGCTTCATTGAGATACTCAGGCGAGGCCTATTTCACCCATCCCTACAATGTGGCCATTATTTTAGCAGAACTAAATATGGATGTTTCAACCATTGTGGCAGGCTTACTCCATGATGTGGTAGAAGATACAGAAGTATCCTATGATGACATTAAGAAAGAGTTTTCTGAAGAAGTGGCTAATTTAGTCGATGGCGTGACAAAATTAAGCAAAGTAAAATATAAGACCAAAGAAGAACGCCAAGCAGAAAGTTTGCGTAAAATGGTCATTGCCATGTCTAAAGATATTCGTGTCATTATCATTAAATTAGCCGATAGATTGCACAATATCCGTACATTAGAGTATATGCCATTAGAAAAGCAAAAAGAAAAAGCAGTAGAAACATTAGAAATCTACGCGCCCATAGCTAATCGTTTGGGGATGGCTTCCATCAAATGGGAATTAGAAGACTTGTCCCTTAAATATATCGATCCAGAAGGATTTCTTGACATTACCCAAAAGGTAAGAGAAAAAAGAAAAGTCAGAGAAGACTATATTCAAGGCATTATTAATTTACTAGGGGCAAAATTAGACGAAGCTGAAATTACTTATGATTTAAGCGGAAGACCCAAGAGCATTTATAGCATTTATAAAAAAATGTACCATAAAAACAAGTCTTTTGAAGAAATCTATGATGTGACGGCCATTAGAATATTAGTCTATTCAGTCAAAGATTGTTATGGTGTGTTAGGCATTGCCCATACCTTGTGGAAGCCTATGCCAGGTCGCTTTAAAGACTATATCGCCATGCCAAAACCCAACATGTATCAATCCTTGCATACCACAGTGATCGGTCCTAATGGAGAACCTTTTGAAATCCAAATTCGGACATTTGAAATGCATAAAACAGCAGAATTTGGGATAGCAGCCCATTGGAAATATAAAGAAGGCATTCAAGAAGATCAATTTGAAGATAAACTTAATTGGTTACGGCAAATGCTGGATTGGCAACAAGACACCAATGACCCCAAAGAATTCATGGAGTCTTTAAAAATAGATTTATATACGGATGAAGTTTTTGTGTTCACCCCTAAAGGGGATGTGATTAACTTACCAGCTGGCTCTACACCTATTGATTTTGCCTATAGAGTCCACTCTGGTGTGGGCAATCGATGTGTGGGGGCCAAAGTCAATGGCCGTATCGTGCCTTTAGACTATAAACTTAAAAATGGCAATCAAATCGAAGTCATCACCTCATCTAGCAGTCATGGACCCAGCAGAGATTGGCTAAAGATTGTTAAAAGTAGCCAAGCCAAAAGCAAAATCCGTAAATTTTTTAAAGACAAAGACCGGGACGTGAATATTGAAAAAGGCAAAGATGCCATTGAAAAAGAAATCAAACGTCAAGGCTTTAAACTAACAGAGCTATTTAAAGAAGATTGGTTACAAGAAATTGTCAAAAAAATGAACTTTAAAACCATCGACAATTTATATGCTTCTGTAGGCCATGGAAATGTGACAGAATTACAAATTGTCACCCGATTGATTGCAAAATACAAACTCGTTCATAAAGATAAGTTAGATGATCGGTTCTTAGAACCAGAAATTATTCAACCAGCTAAAAAGAAACCAACCCCCACATCTGGT
>SKID01000070.1 GCA_007116605.1 Tissierellia bacterium | reverse complement strand
GTTGATACCACAATAAAGCCTGCACCTGCAGAAACAGTAATATGGCTTGCTGTAATTCTAAAGCCTGTAGGTCTTCCAAATACTTTTGGATCATCTGTTAATGAATACTGGGTTTTAGCCATACAAATAGGCAATTTGCCAAATCCAAGAGTTTCTAAATTTGCTATCTCTTTTTCTACTTTACCTGTATAATCCACACCATCTGCACCATAAATCTTGGTTGCAATAGATTCGATTTTTTGCTTAATAGAAATATTTTCGTCATAGGCAAAATTGAAATTAGACTTGCCTTCTTCTACTAGGCGAATCACTTCTTTTGCTAATGCTTCTCCACCAGCTCCACCTTTTTCCCAAACCTCTGATAAAGCCACATTTACACCTAATTCTTGGCATTTTGATTCTACCAACTTGAGTTCAGCTTCTGTGTCAAATGGAAACTTGTTAATTGCCACAACTGCAGGTAAACCAAATACTTGTGTAATATTTTCAACATGCTTTAGCAAGTTAGGCAATCCTTTTTCAAGGGCTTCTAAGTTTTCTTGGTTTAAATCTGCCTTTGCTACACCACCATTATGTTTAAGCGCTCTCACTGTTGCTACAATGATAACTGCATCTGGATGGAATCCTGCCTGTCTGCATTTAATGTCTATAAATTTTTCTGCACCTAAATCTGCTCCAAACCCTGCTTCTGTAACAACATAATCTGCAAAGTGTCTCGCCATATTAGTTGCCATCAAAGAGTTACATCCATGAGCTATATTAGCAAATGGTCCTCCATGGATAAAGGCTGGGGTTCCTTCTAATGTCTGTACTAAATTTGGCTTTAATGCATCTTTTAACAATGCGGCCATAGCACCATGGGCATTGATTTGACCAGCTGTTATGGGTTCACCTTTACGATTATAGGCTACTACGATTTTTGCTAATTTTTCTTTTAAATTAACAATATCAGAAGACAAACAGAAAGCTGCCATGACTTCGCTAGCTACGGTAATATCAAACCCATCTTCTCTAGGGAATCCATTCCCTTTACCTCCCATGCCGTCTATAATTGATCTTAGTTGTCGATCGTTCATATCCATCGCTCTGCGCCAAACAATTTTTCTCACATCAATGTCCAAGTCATTACCGTGATGAATGTGATTGTCAATCATTGCAGCCAATAAATTGTTTGCTGCACCAATGGCGTGAAGATCACCTGTAAAATGAAGATTAATATCTTCCATAGGAATAACTTGAGCATAACCACCCCCAGCAGCTCCCCCTTTAACACCAAAAACAGGACCTAATGAAGGTTCACGTAATGCAACAATGGTATTTTTTCCTAATCGAGATAAAGCATCTGCTGTACCAATAGTGGTAGTTGTTTTTCCCTCACCAGCTGGTGTAGGATTAATTGCAGTCACTAATACCATTTTAGCTTTGTAGTTACCATACAATTCTACATATTTTTCTTCAATACCAACTTTTTCCGCAATTTTCATAATATGCTGCGGCTGCGCTTCTTGTGCAATTTGAATATCACTTTTGAAAGACATTGAACCCTCCTGTTTTTGATAGATATTATATATGGAAAGTGACATCATTTCAACCTTCCACTTCCCTTAATATATTCTCATCATAAACATTCACCGTCTAAAAAACGTCTACACCTATCATCATTAATGTTTTAATTGACAAAAAAACGTTTTTATCATTGATTTTTCGCTAAAAATACAATAAAATCATTGAAGTAAAGGTTTAAAGACTTCTATCAAGTTGATGCCAAACAATTTGTTCAAAAAGGCGGTTATATGAATATTTATATCGATTTTTTAGGTGATCCTTCTGTCAGAGTTAATAATGAACTAATCGATTTCCCATATAAAAAAGCGGCTGCTTTGTTTTATTATATGGTGTTAAATCAAAAAGCGTCGAGAGAAACTTTAATTGCACTTTTCTGGGCAGAGTTTGATGATACAAGTGCTAAAAAAAATTTAAGAGATGCTATCTATAAAGTCAAAAAAACTTTTGGTTTTGATGTGTTAATCTCTCCTAATAAATCCGATGTGTATTTAAATCAAACATTTTGTTATGATTCTGACGTGCATCAATTTCTAAAAAAACCCTCTCTTTTATTATACAAGGGACCTTTTCTTAACAATTTCTTCATCAAAGACTGTTATGAGTTTGATGAATGGATTAATAGTAAAAGGCATGAATTTCATCAAACCTATCTCAACCTAGTGCAGATAAATTTGCACAAAGCTTTTCAAGATAGTAGTATTATTCAAATCGAAAAATACGCTGATATTATCATCAAAGAAGATCCCTATAACGAAAAAATACTAAGGGAAATTATGAAGCAGTTTTCTTTAAAAGGTGAGTATAACAAAGCTCTAGGAACTTATTACCAACTTGTTAATATTTTAAAAAAAGATTTAGATATAGAACCTGAAACTTCAACCACGTCTCTATTTAAAGAAATTATTGAAATGCGATCATCTGATCAACCCATGACTCTTTCTAATACATCTTGTATCGGCCGAAAACATGAACTCAACCAACTTAAAAACGGCCTTGAACACCTTTTAAGAAGCCAAGGAAAATCATATTTTATTTCTGGAGAAGCTGGTATTGGTAAAAGTTATCTTCTAAAAACTTTTATTGATTCTATCGATACTACTCGTTGTTATATATTAAAAAGTCATTGTCATGAAACAGATAAATCATTTTTTTTACAACCTTGGGATCATATATTTAAACAAGTGCGTTCTATTTTAGATAAAGAAAAAATTCAAATTCCTAAGCTGTGGAGAGATGTGATTTCTTATTTCTTTCCGTCTTTTAACGAATCACTAGTGCCTTTAGATATAGACACCATCGAACGTATTGAGTCTGTTAAATTTCAAATTTCATTTGATGCTATCATGGGAGTATTTAAGCTTATCTCATCAAAAAAACCTGTAATGGTTGTTTTTGATGATATTCACTGGATGGATGCTTACAGTTTTAATCTTGTAGGTCATATGTTATATCGACTTGATCATATGATGATTATTGCCACTTATCGTGACTCATTTCACAAAGAAATGGATGAAAAAATCTTTAATAAGATCCCAAAAGATGCTTTAGAATTTATACAAGTTGATCGATTTGATTTAAACGAAACTGCAGACTTAATCCATCAATTTTCACCTGATCTTAAACTTAGCGAAAGTATGATTCGTCAAATCCATCAGGATACTGAAGGAATTGTTCTTTTCATTCTTGAATATTTACATTTGCTAAAAGATAAAAATGCTAATTTGCTGAGTTCAGTAAAAGTAGACAGCATATTAAAAGGTAAATATTATGCCTTAAAGACTATTGAACAAAAAATTCTAGACATTGCCTCTGTTTTCTTCGACAATATTGAACTTAATTTTATTTTAACTTATTTTAAAATTGAAGAATCTCAAATTTTTGAAGCACTTGACACTTTACAAAACAAAAAACTATTAGTGGAATCTCATGATGAAGATACCATCTACTACAATTTTAATCATTCTATTATGCGCGATTTTGTGCTTGGAAGATTGAGTCATTCTATAAAAATACATTATCATAATCAAATTGGCTACTATTATGAAACTAAGTTAAAAAACAATACCAAAGACAGATTTATTTATCCACGAATCATTAAGCATTATGAAGCGGGACACAATGATTCTAAAATATTAGATTATAGCATTAAAAATCTTTCAACCTACTCTAATATAAATTTAGAACAATTTCCTCATTTGCATAAGTCTGACATGATTGATCCTATAGATTTCGAAGTTCTTTTTAAACAAATAGATGCCTTAATGGAAAAAGTCTCAATAGATACTCTTCAAAAAAAACATTATGAGATGTCTTATTTGTATATCAAAGGCAAGTACTATATTAAGACTGGAGAATATCGTTTGGGTTTGCCTTCAATACAACTTTTTCTTCAGTATGCAGAAGACTCTAATAGTTATAATCATTTAGTAGATGGGTATCATCAAATGATTTATTATGCGATTCAAGTCAACGACTTAAATAAAATGCTAATGTATATCAAAAAACTAGAAAAACTGACAGATCAACAATCTGATATTAAAGAGAAAGGGAATCTCTGTCGTTGGCAAGGTCTTTATCATATTAGAAAGCAAGAATATGATCAGGGGATCGTTTACTTAAATCGCTCAATTGAAATTTTCGAAAATTTATCATTGATAGAAAATCGATATATTCTCAATATTGCTGCAGCTTACAATTACTTGGGAAATATTTGGAAGTATCAACAAAATTATGACCACGCACTTACTTATTATAAAAAAGCAATTAATTTATGTGAAGTCAATAATATTATGAAAGGGTTAGATTTGTTCTATACCGGTTTAGCCCAATCCTATTATGAACTTGGAAAGATCACCCTTTGCAAGGAAGCTTTAGATAAGGCTTTTGAATTCTTTGACAAATTTAATAATACCTGGGGTCGTGATATTGCTGAAGCTTATGCGGCAAAAATAGCCCTTGACCACAAAGACTATGAATCCTATCATTACCATTTAGCCAAAGGGGAATACTATGCAAACCAACTAAAAAACCCCTATTCTTTGACATTAATTGATTCAGTGAAAACCATTTACTCTAATCAGCTTTAAACAAAAACAAAATGACCTCCCTACTTGCGAGGTCATTTTGTTTTTGTTGATGTTATTGAGTCTATATTCCAAGTATACGCACTTGATTCGTCGAAGTTGTATATTGTATCTAGACTCTAGGTTTATCCGTTGATCGACAAAAATACACTTCTTTTAGAATTCCTAATCAGAAACATTGCTATCTAAAGGGCATTCAGAGTTAATTAAATCATTTAACTCTCCTGATTGTATTAAGTCATATACTTTTTGTATATCAGTGGATAAGCACCTATCTTTATCCAAAAAGGGCACTTCTCTCCTAATCATTTGGTATGCTTTGCTTGTTATTCTTCCGAGAGAAGTTACTTCTCTTAAGTCAATGGCTTGAACAGAATGCATGAACTCAATTCCTATGATATACTTCATGTTATCAATTATTTTTAACAACTTATCAACCACCAATGATGAATTATTAGCGTGATCTTCTATATTCCCAGCCACCGAGAAGTAATCCATTGAAGATGGATTTGCTAACATACGGTTTTCTGCATCCAATGCTGTAAAAGTTTTTTGAATTGTTCCATAAGCAATCACATCTCCTTCATCTGGAGTTAAAAAACGATTTAATTTGGTAAAAGAAGGATCTGATAGTTTTAATGTTCTATAACAGCAATTTTTAGAAGCATGGTTTAGTGCAATATTTAACATTTCTAAACCAACGACCCATGATGTGGGTTCGAAGTTTGTACTGACTAATAGTCTCTCTTCTT